>QIJI01000148.1 GCA_003231795.1 Gammaproteobacteria bacterium | reverse complement strand
CGGGAGCCTATTGCCTTCTAACCCACCCTTCTCACTTTTTGTGAATAAATGCTATTTTTAAATATTTTTTCGTTGATTCTGTACTGTGAATGGCGATTTTTTTGTAAGCGGGCTTGTAGTGGAGACCTAGAGGGATGCTGGGGTGTTTTTATCTGAGATAAGGGTGTTATGTTTCTCAGATGCCACAAACGAAAAAAGGAGGGTAAAGTTCATCGGTACTACAGTGTCGTTGAAAACCGCAGGGTGGCTCACGGTCGTGTCGTGCAAAAGCCGGTACTCTATCTGGGTGAGATTACCAGTGATCAGCAACAGGCCTGGCGTAAGAGTCTGGAGGTCTTTGACGTGGATCAGAATCGCCCGGTCCAGAAATATTTGTTTGCTCTTGAAGACGAGAGCCAAACCTGCGAAGACATCGACGCGATACCGGTGAAGCTCTCTGAAATGGTCTTGTCGAATCCGCGTGATTTTGGCGATTGCTGGCTGGGCGGCGAAATCTGGGGACAGCTTGGCCTGGATCAGTTTTGGGCCCAACGCATCGACACGCGTCAGCGGCCGGTGCCTTTCTCCAAAGTATTAAAGTGACTGACGATCAATCGGCTGATCAAACCTGGCGCCGAATTTTACGTTCACCGTCACTGGTTCGATCAGACGGCGATGGATGTCTTACTGGATTGTGACTTTGCGGTGGCCGAGAAAAATCGGCTTTACCGTTGTCTGGATCATATTCTGGCCCACAAAGAGGCGTTGTGCGTACATCTCAAAACCCGATGGGAAACGATGTTCGATCTGGACGATACCATTTTACTTTATGATTTGACCCGTACCTATTTCGAAGGAATGTGTCAGGGTATCGGCAAAGCCAAATTCGGTCGCAGCAAAGATCGCCGTAGCGATTGCCGGCAGATATTGATTGCTCTGGTCGTCACGCCGGAAGGGTTTCCCATTGATTATGAAGTTTTGCCTGGTAATACCAGCGAAAAAACGACCTTGACAGGCTTACTCAGTAAAATCGAAAAGCAATATGGCAAGGCTCGCCGGCTCTGGCTAATGGATCGGGGTATTCCTACCGAAGAAAGCTTATCCTTGATGAGAGAGACAGGAATCGACTATCTGGTGGGAACCCCGCGTCAGTTACTGGATGAATTTCAGGAACGGCTGCTGGAGGTCGATTGGCAACAAGCCAATGAAAGTGTTCGGGTCAAACAGGTCAAAGATCAGGGCGAGACCTCTGTTCTCGCTTGCAGTCAATCGCGCCGGGCCAAAGAGCGTGCGATGCGAAAACGTAAGATCCGAGCCTATCTGATCGGTCTTGAAAAACTACAGAAGAATTATCGTGATCGAGACCGGTTTATGAAACGCCTCGGTGTTTTACAGCATGAGGCCGGCAGTAGCAAACACTGCGTGGAATTAACCTTGCCGCCGGAAGGTGTCAAGGTCAGTGCGGAGAATTTTCACTATCGTTTTAATGCCCGGAGTTACCAGGAAAGGATCTATCGCGACGGTACCTGTTTTTTGCGAACCAATCAAACGGGCAAAGGAGCCATAGAACTCTGGCAGCAGTATATGCTGCAATGCCATGTCGAGCAGGCCTTCAAAGAATTAAAGAGCGACTTGAGCATTCGTCCGATTCGTCATCATCTCGAAGAACGTGTGGAAGCCCATGTGTTTATCGCGTTCATGAGTTATTGTTTGCAAATGACACTGAGGCAAAAACTGCGGCAGAGTGCTCACGGCCTAACCAGTCGAACGGCTTTGGAACTCTTCTCGAAAATCAAAATGCTGGACGTCTACATCCCCACAGCCGACTACCGAACGATTCATTTACAGCGGTATACCCAACCTGAAATGGAGCACAAAATATTACTGGATAAACTAAAGATGACCCTGCCCGGGCAGGCTCCACCGAAAATTTACCGCAACCAATACAAAAAGTAACGCCCCCTTGTAGTGGAGACCAACCCCACTAACACTAGCAAAAACGCCGTTTTAGACCCAAAAGTGAGAAGTTTGGGTTATGACGCTGGCGTCTTTTTTTGATAATTTTCTAAAAGAATACTGACCATAGCGATTACCAGGCCTATAATTTCACAGTCCGGTATGACCTGGTTAAATTCGTGGTTTG
>QIJI01000363.1 GCA_003231795.1 Gammaproteobacteria bacterium | reverse complement strand
AGCGTGACCGAAACCGATGCAGCAGAAAACAACCTGTCAAATTTTTTGATTGATCGACTCGAGTTTTCGGTTGACTACGGTATCCCATTGTCCGAATTCAATACCATGAGGCTGGAAGTCGGCGTGATACGAAACGAAATTGAAACTACCAGTGCATCCGCTGATGAAGTGTTTGATTTTATCATCGACAACAGCGACAACTTCGACGAAACCACCCCACGCTCCGAAATTGATGGTGAAAAATTCGATTCGCTGTTTACTTCGATCAGTCTGGCCAATGATACTCGTAATCGCAGAATATTTGCCAGTTCGGGTGCCCTCAACAGCGTCGGGCTGGAAATTGAGAGCGGTGACCTGAATTATTATAAATTAATCTATAGAAACCAGTCAGCGTTTGCACTAAGCGATACTTTTACGCTGACGTTTAAGGCCAGGGCTGGCTATGGAGATGGTTATGGCGATTCTGATGATTTGCCGATTTTTGAAAAATTTACTGCGGGTGGCGTACGCTCGGTAAGAGGCTATGAATTCAACAGCCTCGGGCCACTTGATAGCACTGGCGATTCGTTTGGTGGAAATCTGCAACTGATAACGACGACCGAAATTATCTTTCCGGTGGAAGCGCTCGGCAGTTCAGAAACTTTCAGGCTTGGGTTATACTTCGATGCCGGTAACGTGTTTGCTGACGTGGACGAATTCGAAACGGATGAGTTACGCCAGTCGGTTGGTGTTTCAGCAAAATGGTTTTCGGTTATCGGTCCCATTGAATTCAGTTATGCATTTCCTATAAATGACGAGTCTGAAGACGATACGCGTAATTTTCAGTTTGCCCTCGGAGCAGCTTTTTAGAGAGAATATTGAACAGATTTACATTACTAATTGCCATCGTGATGTGCCTGCCGACTCAATTGGCCCAGGCCCAGGAATCCGCCTATCGAATTGGATTTGTTAACTCTGCCCGGATTTTGAAAGAAGCACCGCAGGCACGTAAAGTGGAAGAACGTCTTAAGGCAGAATTCGAACCCCGCGAGGCGCAGTTAAAGCAGCGAAGGCAGGGGATTCTGGCCCTTGAAGATCAGATAAAAAACGACAGTAGCCTGACCGGAACGGCAAGGCGAAAACTGGAACGCGAAATTCGTCTCAAAGTCAGTCAACTGAAATTTCTGGAACAGGAATTTCGTGAAGACCAGAACTTGCGCCGCAACGAAGAGATACGTGAACTGCAGAAAGTCATATCAAATGTATTAAAAGCGCAGGGAGATTCCGGCCAGTTCGATTTAATATTGACCGAAGGTGTGAGTTATGTGTCAGACCAGATAGACATCACCTCGCAAACCATAGAAATGTTAAAACAGATTTCTGAGTCGGGTGACGACACGCAATAGTGGGCATCATCTGAACCCCGTTTAATTTTTCGGAGCGGCAGCCCTCGATGACATTAAGTTTGTTACAACTCGCTCAGGCACTGGATCTTGAATATCTTGGTGATGCGTCGTTGGAAATTGTCAATGTCGCTTCGCTCGATTCCGCGTTAGCGGGTGATTTGTGTTTTATTCAACAGCGTAAACACCTTGCGGCACTGGATTCCAGCCACTGCAGTGCGGTCATAGCAGCAACTGACATTGCCGCTGAAGTTAGTCGTAAAGGGATTTTGATTTCTGATAATCCTCAGTACCATTTTGCTTTGGCGATCAATCTGCTTAAGCTCGATACCAGTCGTGCTCAAAACCAGGGTGTTCATCCGTCGGCACAAATATCCGATCGCGCCCGTCTGGGCAAACATGTCAGTGTTGCGGCACTGGCCGTTGTCGAGGACGGGGTTGTTATCGGTGATCGAACTCACATCGGTGCAGCCTCGGTGATTGAAAAGGACGCCAGCATCGGCTCTGACTGTTTTTTACACAGCCGCGTCACAATTGGCCATTCGGTTAGCCTCGGTAAACGTTGCGAATTACATCCAGGAGTCGTTATCGGTTCCGACGGATTCGGTCTGGCGTTGCATCAGCAACAATGGCAGAAAATTCCACAACTGGGCAGTGTCAGGATTGAGGATGATGTCGAGATCGGTGCCAATACCACGGTTGATCGGGGTGCACTTGATGACACGGTTATTGAGCAGGGGTGTAAACTGGATAACCTGA
>QIJI01000335.1 GCA_003231795.1 Gammaproteobacteria bacterium | reverse complement strand
CATGCCGATGCCATTGTCGGTAATGCTGACCGTTTTTGCCTCCGGATCGACATCGATACGAATGGCGAAATTCGTATCGTCTTCAAGCAGTTTTTCATCTGCAATTGCTTCAAAGCGTAATTTATCTGCCGCATCCGATGCATTGGAAATCAATTCCCGCAGAAAAATCTCCTTGTTGCTATACAGGGAGTGGATCATCAGATGCAGTAGCTGTTTAACCTCTGCCTGGAAGCCGTGTGTTTCACTGGCCGTTGCTGTCGTCATGTCTGTTTTCACCGGGTGCAAATAAAGGGAGCCTGTCTCAGATCAGATCGAGCCAGGGTGCGAGCAGAATATGGGGATCGCCCGGGGGAAATTCAACCCCGGGAGGCCAAAGCCGGCCACAATCGGATGCGGCAATACCGACTTGGCCGGGGGGCTAGCCTTGCGCCCGAACGGCGCGGGACAGTTTGAAGCGGGAAATCAGCCCGTCAATCGCCTGCAGGGCGAAGTAGGTCACGACGACAGCGATTGCCGCGATCTGAAGTACGGGATTGAATACCATGGCCACGACCACGATAATCGTCAAAACGAGGCGGAGAAAAACCCAGCGATAGTAGCCGCCCCAGGACTGATACAGGGCGTATGCGGTGCTATCGAGGTTGTCGAGTAACTTCGGAATCCATTCCATCAGCGCGCATCGTCCGTTTTAACAACGTACAAATGCGGTTTCACTGATTCTTCCGAAGTAAGTATATCGCCCGCTCCCTGCTCGAATCTGCCGCGAACGCTGTCCAGCGCCTTGGCGATCCACGCACGTCGGCGCACGGTCTGCTCATTCGTAAACTCGGTTCCGCTATGTTTGCTTTTAGACATAGTCTTCGTCTTATCTCAATTCTGTCGAACGTAATATATCGTCGCCTCATCCACCGTGCCGTGATTAGTTTCACGACCCTGAAGCTTTTCCAATTACCAGATATTCATATTGTGAGTGCTATCGCATGACTTACTGAATACCGAACTTTTTTATTATTAATCGTCCGTATACCAATCGCGTCGGACTTTTTCTGACCAGTTGCGGTAGCCTTTCCAAGTATACAGCCCTGGATCCAAAGGCACACGTTTTTTCTCCGGCGCCTGGACTCGTGTCAACCAACGCCGATACGCTTCCCAACCACTGACATCTTTGCCGTCCGCGGAAACCAGTCCTTTCTCTCGTCGGTCATCCGCTGCTGGACTGTAAGGCTTGCGCGCACTTCGATTCGGAAAACCGTTTGCGTATTGTTCTGCTAATGAATTGTATTTATGTTCGCTCATCAAGTTTTGCCTACGCTATTACTGTTGTGAAAGCATAGGCATTGGAGCGCGGGCCCGCTATGAACTACATCACAGGCACATCCATTTAACTCATTGATTATATGAAAAGTTTATCGACTACTCTGGCGCATCAAACAAGTGCTAGATAGCAAGCTGGTAACACGGTTTGTATGTTTCGTCCGCCAATCGCATGCGCTTTTGGTTTACAAATGCAGACAACAATTTATCAAGATGCGACATAATCTCTTTATCGCCACTGATCTGAAAAGGCCCGTGCGATTCGATCGCGCTAATACCATGCGCCTTTACATTACCCGTAACCAGCCCCGAGAACGCACGACGTAAATTTGATGCCAGGTCATGCGCTTTCTGATTTTTGCTCAGATTCAGCGCAGCCATGCTTTCGTGCGTGGTGATGAATGGCTGCTGAAAAGACGGGTCGATTCTAAGTCGCCAGTTGAAATAGAACGCATCCTTGTCCTGTTCGCGGGTCGATTTTACAATATCAATATCGTCAGACAGCAACCGCGCACACCGCGCCGGATCTCCGATCTCAATACGATAAAACTGCTGTGCATCGGGACCAAGAGTCGCGCCGATAAATTCATCAATTTGCGCAAAATACGCCGCAGAAGATTCGGGTCCGGTCATAATGACCGGCACCGGCACATCGGCATTGTCCGGATGCAACAAAATGCCGAGTAAAAAAAGAATTTCCTCGGCTGTGCCGACCCCACCTGGAAAAATCACAATGCCATGCGCGATGCGCACAAAGGCCTCCAGTCGCTTTTCCATGTCCGGCATGATGACCAGTTGATTGACGATCGGATTCGGTGATTCGGCAGCGATAAT
>QIJI01000486.1 GCA_003231795.1 Gammaproteobacteria bacterium | reverse complement strand
CATTGATACAAAAGCTGGATAGCCCGTTACTGGCAATGCTGGCTGATCAGATCGCTACCCATCCCGAAGTCGTCGCGTTGCTTGATGCCGCGATTATCGAAGAGCCGCCAATGCTGATTCGGGATGGTGGCGTGATAAAAACAGGGTTCGACCCGGAGCTGGATGAGTTACGGGGTCTTAGCGCTAACGCCGACCAGTTTCTGCTCGACCTGGAAACGCAGGAACAGCAAAAGACCGGCATTAACTCGCTCAAGGTGGCGTACAACCGGGTACACGGCTTTTATATCGAGATCAGTAAACTACAAACTGGCTCGGTTCCAGTCGAGTATGTACGGCGCCAGACTTTAAAAGCGGTGGAGCGTTATATCACCCCGGAACTCAAAGCCTTTGAAGATAAGGTCCTGAGTGCGCGTGAACGCTCGTTGACCCGCGAAAAGTATCTATACGAAGCATTGCTGAAACAACTCGGCGAAGGACTCTCGCCGTTGCAGGGCTGTGCGCTTGCGCTGGCACAACTCGACGTATTAGGCAGTTTCGCCAGTTGCGCCAACCAGCACGACTGGAGCCAGCCCGAGCTGACCACCGAGCGGGGGCTAGAAATTGAAGCTGGCAGACATCCGGTGGTTGAGCAGTCACTGGAGCAGAGTTTCATCGCGAATGACCTGCACCTGGACGATCAAACCACGCTGTTACTGGTCACTGGCCCCAACATGGGAGGTAAATCGACCTATATGCGACAAACCGCCCTAATCGTAATACTGGCTTATATGGGCAGTTACGTGCCGGCGCGGAAATCGCGAATTGGCCCGATTGACCAGGTTTTTACGCGAATCGGTGCCAGTGACGATCTCACCAGCGGGCGCTCGACTTTCATGGTGGAAATGACCGAGGCCGCCAATATCCTGAACAACGCCAGCGCCAACAGCCTGGTATTAATGGATGAAATCGGCCGCGGCACCAGTACCTTCGATGGACTCGCGCTCGCCTGGGCCTGCGCCGATCATCTGGCCACCCATTCGCGCGCATTTACGTTGTTTGCGACACATTACTTCGAGCTCACGCAACTACCCGAGCATTACGACAACATCAGTAACGTGCATCTGGACGCGGTCGAACATGGAGACGATATAATTTTCATGCATAGCGTCAAACCCGGCCCGGCCAACCAGAGTTATGGTCTTCAGGTTGCGCGCCTGGCGGGCGTTCCGGCAGCGGCAATCCGGCTGGCACGTCAGAAATTGCAAATACTTGAACAGCAGTCATCGCAGGGTCAAGCCGACCTGTTTGCCGAAATTCCCCTGACAGTTGAACCGATCCCGCACGAACTGTTGCAACAACTGCAAGCAATCGACCCCGATGACCTGAGCCCAAAGCAGGCACTCGAGTTGATTTATCGTTTAAAACAACTTGCCAAACCGTGAAACAGTATTACGATATGCAGCTTGAAATTTGAACATGTCGCTTTAGCCCAATTTATTAACCTAATGAAACTCTGGATAAGCCATTCCCGGCGGTCCAACGTATCAGTGAAGTCCGGGACAGGCTCTGACATATCAAAGGGGTTCGCTAACTCTAACCTGGATCAGGGGTAACAATGACTTTTGTCGTTCTCGAAAACTGCATCAAGTGTAAATATATGGACTGTATCGATGTTTGTCCGGTTGACTGCTTCCACGAGGGGCCCAATTTTCTCGTCATTGACCCTGAGGAATGTATTGATTGCACCCTGTGTGTACCCGAGTGCGCTGCCGAAGCCATTGTGTCGGAAGATGAGATGCCCGAAGGTCAGGAAAATTTTCTTGCGTTGAATGAAGAATTATCGCTTGTCTGGCCCGTAATTACCGCCAGCAAACCCCCGCCGGATGATGCGGCCGAGTGGGACGGCGTTCCTGACAAGTTGCAACACCTCGAAAGGTAGTTTGCGTTCGAGTCATTTTGACTTTGACCGGACCGATCTCTAGAATCGATTGACTCTAATGACAGAACAACACTGCGAAGCAGGTAACACTCTGCTGGGGTATGAGTAAAATAGCATCATGGCCGAATGCAAATACTATTCTTTTTATGCGCTCGCAAAGATTAATGACCCCGAGTTATTGTACGAGGCATTTCAGCAGCAAATCGCACCTGGCCATGCCGACAAAATTGACG
>QIJI01000334.1 GCA_003231795.1 Gammaproteobacteria bacterium | reverse complement strand
TACCTGTTTGCCATTGCCACCGTGGTCTCGGCGACCGCGGTTGTAACGGTGAGAAATCCGGTACATGCGGCGCTGTCGCTAGTGTTGACCTTTTTCACCAGCGCGGTGATCTGGATGTCGTTGGAAGCTGAATTTCTGGCCATCATCCTGGTGCTGGTATATGTCGGTGCGGTAATGGTGTTGTTTATCTTTGTCGTAATGATGCTGGATATCAATGTCGCCAGGCTGCGCGAGGGTTTTGTACGCTACCTGCCGCTTGGTTTACTGGTGGCCGGAATCATGCTGCTGTTAATGCTGACGGTGGTAACCAGCGATGTGTTTGTACTTGAAGCGGGTACTGAGCCGGTTGCCAAAGCAGCTGACTACAGTAATACCAAGGCATTGGGTCGCGTGTTGTACACCGAATATGTGTTTCCATTTGAAATTGCCGCGGTCATATTGCTGGTCGCAATTATTGCTGCAATTTCACTGACCATGCGAAAGCGCCCCCGAACCAAATATCAAAGCCCGTCTGACCAGATCAAGGTGCGCAAGGAAGACCGTTTACGCATTGTCAAGATGCCGGCAAACAAGGAAAGATTATGACGGTCTCGCTCAGCCATTACCTGATTCTCGCGGCGGTCCTGTTCAGTATTTCAATTGCGGGCATCGTAATAAATCGTAAAAATATCATCATCCTGCTGATGTCGATTGAACTCATGCTGTTATCGGTAAACCTTAATTTCATTGCTTTTTCACATTATCTTGATGATCTGGCGGGCCAGGTATTCGTATTTTTTATCCTGACTGTTGCTGCCGCAGAAGCGGCAATCGGACTTGCCATTCTGGTGGTACTGTTCCGTAACAGGCAATCGATTAACGTCGAGGATATCAGGGAGTTGAAGTGGTGAGTCAGGAACCCATTTATCTTGCCATCCCGTTGTCCTGTTTACTGGGCGCCATTATTGCCGGTTTTTTTGGTAAGCAGATAGGTCGCTCCGGTGCACATTGCGTCACTATTATCGGTATTAGCGTATCTTTCATACTGTCGTTGATAGTGCTCAAGGATGTCGCTTCCGGTGCGCCCGTATACAACCAGAGCCTTTATACCTGGATGATCAGTGACGGTATTCGCTTTGAAGTCGGTTTTCTTATCGACGGTTTGACTGCATTGATGATGACCGTGGTAACCGGGGTATCACTAATGGTGCATATTTATACTATTGGCTATATGCGCGAAGACCCGGGCTATCAGCGCTTTTTCTGTTATATCTCGTTGTTCACCTTCTCCATGTTAATGCTGGTCATGGCGAATAACTTCATGCAGCTATTTTTCGGCTGGGAAGCGGTCGGACTGATGTCATACCTGTTGATTGGATTCTGGTTTAAAAAAGAAACCGCGATCTACGCCAATATGAAAGCATTTCTGGTGAATCGTGTAGGCGATTTCGGTTTCCTGCTCGGTATTGCCGTGATACTGACGTACACCGGTTCACTCGATTATATCGAAGTATTCGATCGTGCCGATGCGATGGTAACGGCCACCATGCAGGTAATACCCGGCCTCGACTGGTCCGTGATCACACTGGCCTGCATATTGTTGTTTATCGGCGCGATGGGTAAATCTGCGCAGGTTCCGCTACACGTCTGGTTACCTGATTCGATGGAAGGGCCGACGCCGATTTCAGCGCTGATCCATGCCGCGACCATGGTAACCGCCGGTATTTTTATGGTGGCGCGCATGTCACCTTTGTTTGAATTGTCGAGCACCGCGCTTTCGTTCGTCATAGTGATTGGTGCAACCACTGCATTTTTCATGGGGCTGGTCGGAATCGTACAAAATGATATCAAGCGGGTAGTGGCCTATTCAACGCTGTCACAGTTGGGTTATATGACGGTTGCGCTGGGTGCATCGGCTTATTCGGCGGCCATATTTCACCTCATGACGCATGCCTTTTTCAAGGCCTTGCTTTTCCTGGCCGCGGGCTCGGTCATTATTGCAATGCATCATGAGCAGGATATTCGCAAAATGGGCGGCCTCAAAAAGTATCTGCCGATCACTTACTGGGTTTCACTCGTTGGCACGCTGGCTTTGATCGGGTTCCCCGGGACTTCGGGATATTTCTCCAAAGATGCCATTATAATTGCGACCCAGAACTCTGAGATCTGGGGTGCCG
>QIJI01000129.1 GCA_003231795.1 Gammaproteobacteria bacterium | reverse complement strand
ATCAGTATGGGGTTAATGATATGCACGGCAATGTCAGGGAATGGGTTCAGGACTGCTGGAACGGCTCTTACCAGGGCGCACCCAAAAATGGTAGTGCCTGGCTCAGCGGAGACTGTAGTAAGCGTGTAATACGTGGGGGTTCGTGGAACAGTACACCCGACGACCTTCGGTCTGCGAAACGCGAGAGAAACGGTACCGACAAACGCAACAATTCTCTCGGGTTTCGTTTACTCCAGGACTTGTAGGTTTGAGCCGAGGTTAACTGGAACTACTGCGGAATTTCATATATTTGCTGCGGAGGAATATGCACTCTGATGGAATCGCCGGTGTTGATCTGGCCTTCACGTTCAACCCAGGCGGTAACACCACGCAGACCAGAAGCTGCCTTGGCGAAAAATTTACCCATTCCCGGGTGGTGGCGATCAATGATTTCGCCTGGATACTTGCAGGGGCTGTTTTCCACGTCGACCACCAGCGCTGCGCCACCTTCAAAGATCAATCGGGTCGATGGCGGGATTTTGGTGAAGCTCGGAATTCCGGAAACCAGAAGATTGGCACCGACCCATTCCGGCTCCAGCCCGGAAATGCCCATGTTGTCAGCGATTGCAGCTAAATCTTCAACTGAAATAATCGATACCTGGCGTGTGTTGCGGATTTCTGCTCCCTCACCATACAGGTTACGTACCCGTACACAGGATTTGCGAACCAGGCCCGAGTGAAATTCGCCTTCGAGGCCTTCGTAGCTGACATCAACCGATTGAATTCGACTCGATGATAAATCTTCATCCGGTGTTGAATTAACCAGGATTACCTCGACCCGGGCATCGAGTTGTTTCAGCCTACGTAACATAACCATAAATTTGCTGCCTTCCAATAATTTACAGCATTCTGAATTGCTTATGCGTTTAAATCCAGCATGGTGACGTATCGCTGAACCTGAACAGCACTTTCCGATCCCTGCCGGCCAGCTATACGCTGTCATTCAAAATCGATAAACTGATATCAATTTCAAATGCCGAAGCCCTTATGACTAACTCAGTTGAGACGGACAATATTGTTGCTGCAGGAAAGCCCTGGTCCGGCATTATTGCGCGCGGAAAATTTCTCACCATTATTGATCTCGAGGGTGAACAAGGTGTCGATTTTCTGTGCTACAACGCCGATCGCCCGGAAGAGCGCTACCACATGCCGAATACGCTGAAGGCATCGCAGGATTTGCGGCTTTCCCGCGGGCATACGCTCTATTCAGATGAGGCGCGCGCCATGTTTACTATTGTCGAAGATTCCTGCAATGGGCACGACACAATCGGTGGCTGTTGCAGCGCGCCGAGCAATCAAATGCTTTACGGCGTCAGCGATTGCCCCGGTTGCCGCGAAAATTTCCTAAGTGCACTTGGCGAGCATGGTCTCGGGAGAAAGGATATCGTACCCAATATCAATTTTTTCTGTAACGTTCCGGTCGATGCCGAACGTAAAATGGCGCCAACCGTTTTTGTTTCAGGCTATTCCGAAGCGGGAGATTATGTCAGTCTGCAGGCCGAGATGAAGGCGCTTGCGGTTATCTCCAACTGCCCGCAGATGAATAATCCCTGCAACAATGGTCAACCGACACCGATTCGTGTGATCATCAGCGACTCGCCATATCGGCCGTAAAAATTTTCATAACAATCACCGCAGGTTGCGATCGCCTTTGATTAATCAGCGTGCATTGACTCGTATTTCGTCTGTCATTTTCTTCCGATCCGGATTTCGGGCAGTGGTTTTTACTAAAATTCGCAGCCGCGATCAATGACATAAGAAAGCAGCCAGTCGCCGATATCAAAAGCTCCGGTTTAATGTAAGAATTACATCATTGCCGCTAAACACGAAAATCTGGAGCGCCCGTATGTCCTATACGCCCGAAAACCACGCCGAGTTGAATCTGCTGATGCTGTATGAGACTCCTACCAGTCTGGATGGGATCAAAATTCACAAAGCGGCCGACCCGACTCTCATCAACGCTGCCGAGCGACTGTTTCAGGGTGGGTTTCAGGGTGGTTTCATTACTCAGGTGGACGGTGGTTATCTAACTCAGCTTGGCACTTCCGCGGCGGAGCATGCGCATTTATTATTCGATATGTTAGATGCACGAATCGAGGAAAAAAATTAGAGGCCCCTGAATCAGGGCAGCAGATTCTTTAGCTTTTCGACTTCCGCTTCCAGTTCGGAAACCCTTTGCACCAGTTCATCCAGCGTGTCATTGCTGCTCGATGATTTGTCGGCCATTGATGCCGCAGCTTTTTCGGCATGCGCATCGACGTCAATCGGACCGGCAAACAAATGCATATATTCACTATCCTTGCGTCCCGGTGTGCGTGGCAGTTGCGTTACCAGTGGATCGTTTTCGTGTTCGATCAATGCGGTCAGGGCTTCTACTACTGCATTGTTATCGGCAAATTCGTGCAGACG
>QIJI01000120.1 GCA_003231795.1 Gammaproteobacteria bacterium | reverse complement strand
GCCAAAACCACCTGCCCCGAATTCAGTCTTACCGGCGTAACCAACTCCGATATATACGGACTCACTTCCAATCCGTGGAACCCCGAACGTACCTGTGGTGGATCATCCGGAGGTGCTGCAGTCGCGGTCGCCAGCGGTCTGGGCAGCTTCTCTCTGGGCGGTGACGGTGGTGGCTCAATACGAATTCCAGCCGGATTTTGCGGTGTTGTCGGATTTAAACCCAGCTTCGGAGCGATTCCCCGCGAACCTTGTTTTCCGTCCTGGCAATCGATCGTTTCCTATGGCCCGATGACGCGCAGCGTTGCTGATGCGCGTTTGTTTTTCGATGTGCTGGCGGAAGATTTCGACGGCAGCGACAATCTGGGTGGAAACCGGGTCGTGGTTTCCGAAGATCTCGGCTTTGCTCCACTCGATCAGGATGTTCGCGATGCTTTTCAAAATGTCGTTCAATTATTACGACAAAACGACTTCGGGCTGATTGAGGATAACCCGGGTTTACCGTCTTCGGTGGTCACATGGGCGGTTACCGCCTGCTACGACGCTGCCGAGAATGCTCGCGGCAGTAATTACAATCTTGATTACCTCGGAGAAGTAGCCAGGGGATTTATCGATTTCGGCGAGCAGTACAGCGCACAAGATTTCGATGCCGCGCAGGAACATCGCGAAGTGATCCGACAGCACTATGTCGATCTGTTCGATCGTAACTCGTCGCGTATATTGATTACCCCTGCGCTGGGATGTGAGGCATTTCCGCATGGGACTATCCATCCCGAAAAAATTGATGACACTCCCATCGAGTTTCCCTGGCTGGATTGGGCCAGTTTTCTCTACGATGCAAATCTGGTCGGTATGCCTGCCTGTGTTATTCCGATGGGTTTCGGAGACGAAGGATTACCCCTGGCATTACAGATTTTGGGGGCGGAAGGAAGCGACTACGAAGTGCTGCGCATTGCCGAGGCGATCGAGCAATTGATCGGCTGGGATAACTCGATCGTGACTCCGGTCAGTTCGCTCGAACAAACGGGTTAGATTTATTGTCTTGTCGCTGATTTGTCTCTTAGAGGGGGCAGAGCTGAAAGTATGTCCCCGGTGATTCAGAACCGCGGCGACTGATATAGATATTGCAACACCATGAGTGATAGAATAGTATCACTTTTATGAAAACTGAACTCGTAACCACACTAAAAAGGCAAGCTACAAAAATACTTGCTGATCTTCATGTCTCAAAGGAACCTGTTTTAATCACCGAACACGGGCGACCCTCTGCGTATTTGGTAGATTTTGAAGACTATCAACATATGCAAAACAGAATATGCATATTGGAAGGTATCGCCAGAGGGGAAAGAGCGGTCTTTGAGGGTCGCATATATTCAGAGTCAGAAGCGGAAGAGAAAATGAGTAAATGGCTCAAATAAAATGGACAGAGCCAGCGATAAATGACTTAAATGAAATTGCAGAATATATTGCACTGGACAAACCAGGTGCTGCAAAAAATTTAGTTCGCGATGTTTTTAAATCAATCAAGCGGCTCAAAAATTTTCCCGAGTCCGGTAAGAAACCAACAGAATTGCCCGAAACCAACTATCGGGAAGTAATTGTTGGCCCATGCAGATTATTCTATCGAGTCGAAGGCAAGATAGTGTTCATTTTGTATGTTATGCGCGGAGAAAGGGAATTGAGACAATTCATTCTGGCAGATAGGAACAATGAAATCAGCTAATAAGGCATTGAACCGGATCGCCAAAATGCTATGCGTTTTGTCAACCGGTTAATGCGTCATGAATATTCGAGAATTTATCGCAAAGGATCAACCAGGCATCAACAAGCTTCAAGAAGAGTTCATGATGGAATTTTTCCCTGAATTTGCTGACGACCCAATGCAATATAAATGGAATGCAGATGTTTACGATGTTAACGAATACTATTTAAACAGAGGAGGTAAGATTTGGGTTGCCGACATTGGCAACTACATAGCGGGCTTCGGTGGTTTTCGCCTAGTTGATCGGAGCACGGCAGAAATAAAGCGAGTTCGAATCAACTCTCAACACAGAGGCAAAGGCTTAGGGAAATCAATCGTCAAAGAAATCGAAAATTATTGCGTAGGCAGCGATATTAAAAAAATATTGGTGGACACCGACGATAGTTTTGAAGCGGCAAAAACTATGTATATAAGCA
>QIJI01000257.1 GCA_003231795.1 Gammaproteobacteria bacterium | reverse complement strand
ATTCAATATCTTTGAAAATCGGCAATCGATCAGCCAACCGTGATTTGATTCGAGCGGCAGTTGCGGTACTGGGAATTGGGTTCAGTGTGCGCTGGGCTGTGTAATTTGCATCCAGCTTGAGCTCGGGAATCGAAAATTTGAACTTGCTGTAGGAGGTTTTAATCAGTGGTATGAAATCCTTGAAAAAACGCACATGGTTGGTGGAAGGGAAGATTTCCAGGCGATCGGTGGAGGCGACGGTATACCCGCCGTCGAGTCGTCGTCGGAACGAAATCTGGCTGCCTGAAGCATTGCCGTTGAATATTAACGGGGCTGCGGCGGTCCGAGCCACGCTGGCTTTGACCGAAAGCTGCGGCAGGCGAATTCCGCAGGACTGCAATAGAAAGGTTGACCAGGCGCCGGCTGCTACCAGTACCGCGTTGGCTTTGATCTCGCCCTGTTCGGTCACAACGCCACTCACTTTTCCGTTTTGGCGAACCACTTCCAGCACCGCACAATTTTCCTGCACCACCACGCCGCGTTTTTTACATGCCCTTGCCATTTCCGGGACCGCAAGTCCCGCTTCGGCACGCCCGTCATCGGGTGTGTAGAGTCCACTACGCCAACGCGCCGGGCAGTCAACTATCATGTCTTCCAACTGTTTTCGATTTACCTGGCTGGTTTCCAGGTCGTAGTCGCTGACGAAGGACATGAATCGATCATTTTTTGACATTTCTTCATCGTTTTCACACAAATAAAGACTGCCTTCGCGACGGTAACCGATGTCAGTGTCGAGTTCGTCCGCTATTTCCTGCCACAGCCGCATGCTTTCGATAACAATGGGGAGTTCATCGCGATCGCGACCCTGTTGCCGGATCCAGCCCCAGTTGCGACTCGATTGTTCACCGGCAACCACACCTTTTTCACAAACCACGACCCGTAATCCAGCCTTGTTCAAATACCAGGCAGCACAGATACCGGCAATTCCGGCACCAATTACAATCACATCGGTGTTTTCAGGTAATTTTGAGGATTCGGTTTTCATCAGTTGCAGCGGTGACAGGTGTTCGACCGAATGATACGATGAAATTTAAATATCTGCATCGCAACATTGTCGAATGCGAACAAGCCCAGTGATTGGGCGGTTTGAACGAGAACCTAAATAAACGGATAACAGGAATTGAAAATGGCAGGTTACTGGATCGTAAGAGGTGGTGAAATCAGGGATGACCAGGCACTCAAACAATATGCCGAACAATGGCCGCCGATCGCAGCTCGTTATGGTGCCGAGATTATTGCCGGAAAGGGAGCATTTGAAACCCGCGAGGGTGACCATTATCCGCGTCAGTTAATTGTGCGTTTTGAAAGCTACGAGCAGGCGCAGGCCTGTTACGATGATCCGGAGTATCAGCGTATCAAGGTATTGGTTAGTCGGGCTTACGAACGAGAATTATCGATTATCGAAGGTTAACCTTCGGCAATCGTCGCGCGCCGTTGGGAAAGTTGACGGCGTGCGACACCGATACCCAGCAAGGCGCAAACGATCGCCAGGCTGATCGGTAATCCGTGCGGGCCAAAGCCGAGCATAACCCAGCCGCCTGAAACGGTACCCAAAAGTGCCCCCAATCCCCACATCATTGCAAACGAAGCAGTACCATTAACCAGTTCAGCACCGCTGAATCGGCTGCCCAGCGAAGCCAGCGATGCGGTATAAATACCGTAACCGCAGGTCCCCATTAGTACCAGCAGCGGCCATTTGAGTATCGAACCCATAAACAGTGGCAGCAAGAGTAGAGTTACTGCGGTAATCAGTGCGCAGCCAATCAAGACCCAGCGATGCTCGAAGCGATCGCAAAGCCAGCCAATCGGGAACTGCAAGATCGTATTGCCGATAATCATCGCCGTTAGCAGATTGGCAGAAGTCGCGATATCGAGTCCATTTTGAATTCCGTAGATGGGAAACAGCGACAATGTTGCGGCATCGAAAACCGCAAAGGTAGCAACGGCTGCCAGGAGCATGGGTGCCTTCGGTGCAAAGTCGATTATCCCCGACGGCGGTGACTCTTCCGGATCAGTTTCCCTGTCTTCCTGAATAAACAGAAACGGAATGATTCCCACGATTATCACCGAGGCGCCGATGATGAAAGGTAACCATCCTTCGATGCCGATAATGCTGATGAGTAACGGTCCGGCGCCAAAACTG
>QIJI01000077.1 GCA_003231795.1 Gammaproteobacteria bacterium | reverse complement strand
AAGAAAGGCGCAATACTCAAAAAAGACGTCGAGCAGCATTTACAACAGCAGGCATCGACTGTGAAACTGGAAGCAGCGGCGGCACCCGCTGCTCCTGCAGTTGCGGCCACTCCAGATGCCCAGGCGATACCGTCAGCGGGCAGGAACGATCGTCGGGTACCGATGTCTCGCTTGCGTACCATCATTGCACAACGTCTGAAGCAGGCACAGAACACCGCGGCGATGCTGACGACCTTCAATGAAGTCAATCTTAAACCAATGATGGATGCGCGCACCCGTTACAAGGAAGCGTTTGAGAAAACTCACGGTGTCAAGCTCGGCATGATGTCATTTTTTACTGCCGCCTCGGTGGAGGCATTAAAGAGATTTCCGGCAGTCAATGCGTCGATTGACGGCAGTGACATCGTTTACCACGATTACTTTGATATCGGCATTGCAGTCAGTTCAGAGCGAGGTCTTGTGGTTCCGATTTTGCGCGATGCGGACCAGATGAGTTATGCCGAAATCGAACAGTCCATTCGCAATATGGGCATGCGCGCGCGCGATGGAAAACTGGGAATCGAAGAGTTGACCGGAGGAACTTTCAGTATCACCAATGGTGGCGTATTTGGTTCCATGTTGTCGACACCGATTCTGAATCCACCGCAGTCGGCAATTCTGGGCATGCATTCGATTCAGCAGCGTGCGGTGGTGATCAATGGAGAAATTGTTGCGCGACCCATGATGTACCTGGCCCTGACCTACGATCACCGTATCGTTGATGGAAAGGAAGCGGTGCAGTTCCTGGTCACGATTAAGAATATTCTCGAGGATCCTGCGAGGTTAATGCTGGGGGTTTAGCTCACCTCAAATTAGTGCTAGTGGTCGAGGCAGCAGCAGTGACTAAAGAGACTTCATGATGCTGAAGCGCGACTTTTCCGAAGAAACGCTGCCGGATTCCATCAGTGATACTTCACCAGACTCGAATTGAGCGGCCAGCTTTACCGAATCCATCTCGCTCACCTTTTTTCCGTCGCGATCGACAAATATGAACAGACTGGCGTCTTCAGCCTTCCAGGCCAGTTTCGCAAGATAGGTATCGCGGCCAATTTTAATATTGACCCATTCGCCTTTGCTCAGCGCGTCGACCTGATTGATCTTGTTAGGGGTCGGGGATTTTGCTGCATTTAACGATTCAAGCATGTCCGGGGAAACCTGGAACACACCAGTTTGCATCATCGCATCGAACTCCTCGTTATTGTCCTTCATCGCGTCGAAAGACTGTTCGCCAAGCGAGCGTGTTCTGCGTTGCTTTTCTTCAACGTTTTGGGTTGTCTGGTCGAGAACTTCCTGTTGTTCGATTTTGAGATAGTCACGCAACGACTGTTGCAGGGATTCTGCAAGCTTCAGGCTTCGCATCGCGCGATGCAGGGAATGAGATACCAGCGGAATCGTCTTCAGTAGCTCGTCCTGTTCCTCCAGGCTGGATTTGGGGATCAATGACCAGACCTGTTTCTGCACCATCGCGATGGCTTTGTGCCAGGCATCGGAATCCATACCTTGTTGCAGTGCCATTTGAAGCAACAGGGGCATCCATACTTTTTCAAATAATATCAGTGAGGTACCCTGAATTTTAAGCGGCTGAATCAATTCGTCGAGTCGTGATTTAACCAGCGGCATGAGTTTTCGAGTGGCTTCCAGTTTTCTCGTTTTGCGGACTTCAATTTCATTTTGCTGCAGGAAGGTCTGGTATCCTTGAAGCATTTCGGTGTAACTATCGAGTGTAATAAACTCGCGCTCGGTGAGTGCGTCAATATGTTTGCGTATAAATCGTATACCGGAAAAATCGCTATTGCCGTGGCGTGCAATTTCGACTTCATTTTTAATAATGGCATCGAGCAGGCGTCGCGCGGGATTACTGGAACGACGCAGAAAGTCGTCTTCCTGGGTCGCGGTAATAAATACATAAATCTGTAGACGACCGAGTTGCTGCTTTACCGGGACAGGCAGGTCTTCGTCTTCGAAAATCAGTTTGAAAATCATGCTGAGCTGATCGATTTGCTCGTCGTAACCATCGATCTCATAACGCGCCAGTCGTTGTTTCAAGTCTGGAAACAGGTTTTTATAATGGCTGGTCGATCGTCTTGATTTTTCCTTGAATCGTTGCAACAACATTAACCGGCAAATGCCTTGATCCGGTTTGACGGCTTCGGGGCC
>QIJI01000191.1 GCA_003231795.1 Gammaproteobacteria bacterium | reverse complement strand
GCGGTGAACCGGTCGAGTTAATGCGCTATATCGAATTGATGGAGCAGGCGCTGGGCAAAACTACAACCAGGGAACTACTGCCTGCACAACCTGGGGATGTTGAAGAAACCTTTGCCGATATCACTGCGTTGAAAAAGGATACCGGCTACAGTCCGTTGGTTTCAATTGAACAGGGTTTACAGGGTTTTGCCACATGGTACAGGGAATATTATTGCGACTGAAACTACTGGCCGGATTCGCCCAGTAATTTTCCAGAGTTAGCCCGAAAAATAATTTATACTGGTAATCGACCACCAGGGGCCTGTCGGATTCAGAATGACTTTCCCTCGCTACAATTAGCTTAATCCGACCGACTCCCGGGAAACAATAATTAAACAGCCCGGCAAGGGCTGAATAGTCGAGGAGCCTGTTATCGCTAACAGCGAGCAAAATTCACCCTTACTAGAGGTGAAACAGCTTGAAGTGGATTTTATGCTGCACAGAAGTTCTGTGCCGGCACTTTCCGATGTTTCGTTTAAAGTAGCCGCAGGTGCCACGGTCGCGTTGGTGGGCGAGTCCGGCTCGGGAAAATCGGTTACATCCCAGGCAATCATGGGTATTTTGCCACGTAATGCCCGGATCAACGGCGGACAGATTCTATTCGACAATCCTCAAACCGGGAACAAGGTCGATATCGCTGCGCTAGATCCCGAAAGTCGTGAAATGCGTCAGATTCGAGGGGGAAACATATCCATCGTGTTTCAGGAGCCGATGACCTCGCTGTCGCCGGTTCACACCATTGGTGACCAAATTAGTGAGGCGCTATTTTTACATCGTGATGCGAGCCATAAGGAAGGCATGAGTTTGACCCGCACCATGTTAAAAAATGTTGGCTTTCCCGACCCCGAACGCGCCTTGAAAATGTATTCCTTCGAATTGTCGGGTGGCCTGCGCCAACGGGCGATGATTGCTATGGCAATGATTTGCCATCCATCACTACTCATCGCGGATGAACCGACAACCGCTCTCGATGTTACGATTCAGGCCAGGATATTAAAGTTGATCAAGGAGTTACAATCCGAACTCGGTATGGCTCTGTTGCTCATTACGCATGATCTCGGGGTCGTGGCCAATATGGCAGATGAAGTGGTGGTGATGTATCACGGCAAAGTAGTTGAGGCCGGTCCACTGCAATCATTGTTTAATAATCCACAACATGAATACCTGAAAGCTTTGATGAACGCGGTGCCACGATTCGATCTGGAGCCGGGTGAACGTCTGGTGCCGGTACGTGAAATCCGCTCTGAAACCGGTTCACTGATTAGACAGAAGCGTGAGACATCGGACGTAATTACTTCGGATACTCACCTGCGCGTAAACGACATCAGCAAGACCTTTCACTTGCATAGTGGCAATTGGGCTTCGTCAGCATCGACCGAGTTACTGGCGGTCGATCGTATTGCTTTCTCCGTAGCACGCGGAGAATGTTTCGGGCTGGTAGGTGAAAGTGGTTGTGGCAAAACCACTTTGAGTAAAATAATCATGCGTGCGATTACGCCGGATACAGGTGAGATCACGTATTTTGACGGCGCCAAACCGATCGATGTGCGTGCACTCAAAGGCCAGGCGCTACTCGATTTCAGGCGCAAGATGCAGTTTATTTTTCAGGACCCATACAGCGCCTTGAATCCGCGTATGACCATTTTCGATATTTTACGGGAACCACTGATTGTGCATGCGATGGGTGGTATCGATTATCAACGCGAAATGACAACCGAATTGATGCAACTGGTCGGGCTTGATCCGAGGTTTCTGAATCGATATCCGCACAGTTTTTCCGGTGGTCAACGTCAACGAATCGGTATCGCCAGAGCGCTGGCATTACAACCCGATTTGATCATTTGCGATGAGCCGGTATCGGCACTCGATGTTTCGATCCAGGCACAGGTATTGAATTTGTTGAAAGACCTGCAACAGGAGCTGGGATTAACCTTTGTTTTTATATCACATAACCTGGCGGTAATTCATTACATCGCCAATCGTATCGCGGTGATGTGCCGCGGTCGAATGATCGAGTTGGCCCCGCGCGACAGGCTTTTCGAAAACCCTCTGCATCCGTACACCCAGGCGCTATTATCGGCGGTGCCTCATCCGGAGCTGTCGCAACCCCTGAATTTCACCGCCATTACCGAATCTACCGCTTCGGAACCCTCCCTGTGGCCGGCTC
>QIJI01000017.1 GCA_003231795.1 Gammaproteobacteria bacterium | reverse complement strand
GTCAACAATGATAGATGCCGCCTTGACTTTCATGCGGGCCACCCCTGATCGGTCGCTTGGGCTCGTTACGCTGAACCAAAAACAACGTGACCTCCTCCTTGAGGAGATGGAATTCGCCATATACCGAGATAGAGCCGCCTCAGAATACATTGATCGCTGGACGGAGAGAAACGACGGGCTCGAATCCTTCTTTATTAAGAATCTTGAAAACGTGCAGGGTGACGAGCGTGATGTCATTTTCATTGGTACGGTCTATGGCCCTGAAAAGCCTGGTGGTCCGGTTATGCAGCGCTTCGGACCAATTAACGGCTTAGCCGGCAAACGACGTCTCAATGTTCTGTTCTCACGCGCCAAAGAACAGATAGTCACATTCTCTTCTATGACGGCCGCGGATATTCGCGCTGATGAGTATGGAAATCCCGGCACGTACATGCTGAAACGTTGGTTGGAATATTCGGCAACAGGAGTTCTCCACACCGGAGAATCGACAAACCTAGAACCAGATTCTGACTTTGAAGAGCATGTGATAGATCAAATCCGGGCGATGGGGTGCGAGGCAGTACCACAGATCGGTGTTGTCGGTTACCGTATCGATATTGGGGTCAAACACCCAGAATGGCCCCATGGTTTTATAATGGCCGTCGAATGTGATGGTGCCACTTACCACTCATCTAAATCGGCGCGGGATAGGGATCGACTTCGTCAAGAAGTGCTGGAAGGCCTAGGTTGGTTCTTCCACCGAATATGGTCGACTGATTGGTTTAATGATCCGCACAAGGAAGCGGAAAGGCTCCGTGAGTCCATTACAGTGCGGCTCCGCAATCTCAAGGAGAATTCAGCCAAATTCACAGCACCGGTGACAACGGAACCAGAAATTCAGCCATCGATGATGGCGGTTTCTGAGAAATCTGCACAAGATGAAACTAAAATTGACACCCCGACCGTTGGTACGGAAACCTCTGATCCAAATTACATTTCCGTCGGCGATACAGTTCGTGTCCGCTATCTCTCAGACACACAGAAAACCATCGAGATGACCCTTAGTGAAAAAAATAACGCGCCGGACCAGGGAATTATACATATAGAAGAACCCCTTGGCAGAGCTATTCTTGGTATGGAAAAGGGAGATGAAATCGAAGTGCTGATAGGCAGTTACGTGCGGAAAGCGATTATCGAAAAAGTCACTAAGTCTGCCACTGACGAAACCACCGAAACACCTTCCATACCTCAGCCTGGTTGGGATGCGACCTCACATCCGCCGAGCACGACGACTATCTCATTTCTGTCGGCAGAGCGATTTTACGAACCAGAATATTTACGTGTGATTCAAGATTATGGAATTGACCAGATTGATAACCGGGGGCCGATAACTTTTCGGCATCTGTGCACGAAGTTGGCGCGCGCTCATGGTTTCAAGCGCACTGGCCCAACAATCAAAAAACAGATCTGGAATGCTGTTTCAAAAGTGCGTCGATCAACGAATGCACCCGACGGCGACTTTATTTTCTGGCCAAATGGCTCGGAACCAGTGATGATAATTCCATTCAGAGATTTGAATTTTGATGGCGATGGACGGTCCTGGCACGACGTACCCTATCCGGAGAAGCTTGGGCTAGCGAAATTATTCTTGAGCGGAAGGCAGTATAACGATGTTGCAGCGGCCATGGCTACAAGAATTGGACTGAAGCGCCTAACAAAAAGAACACGAGAAGAGCTAGAATTTCTAAATAAAACCGTTCGGGAAATAGGTGTGAATAGACAGTGATAGTTGGCCTTGGTGTAGGATTGTTTTCTTTATCGCCGGAAGCTAGCAACTCGGATTTCCACACCATCCACAAAATATGGAAAATCACCTGGTGGTGCGATAACAGGTGGCTCATTGTCCACATCAATCCGAACTGTCATATTTTCTATTTTGCCAGACGTGGCTACGAATATTGCTAAGTCGCGTGACAACCAATGATATTCGATGACTGAAATTTCGCTGGAGGTATCGAAGTGGTCCCAGAGCTTTCGTGAGGCACCATATATGGAGATGCCACTTTCGATTACGGCCTCAGCCGCGTCTCTGACCGCTCGGTGCTTTGTAAGTCTACCCAATTTCTCAGCAAGTGAATTGGGCGCGTGAAGGGCGCGCTCGGATGGATAACTCGCTGGTCGATTGTCGGGGAACTTAGGCCAAGCGACTGCTGTTGCCGTTGCCAGGTTGTTC
>QIJI01000278.1 GCA_003231795.1 Gammaproteobacteria bacterium | reverse complement strand
TCGGCCGTGCTGTCGTCACCGCCGGATGATGATCCGCCACCACAGGCAGACAACAAAAAGCTCAATAGCACGACGGTGAGGAGAGGGTAGGGCTTGGTCATGTTGTTCTCCAGGGATTGATTCGGGTTCAATCTTCAAGAGACGACAAAACTGGATGTATTTGAAAAAAAGAAAATTTGTCGGCTAGCCCGCATTTCTCACCACCTATCGCCGTCGTAGTAGATAAGATGGTGAGAAATGCGGGCTAGCTTTTACGACAACAACAGGAGGAGTTTATTTCGGTGTCGGAATTTTGCTTCAATAGATCAAGTTGCGGTTTGATCGACTCGGCCTGTTGCTGCCGACCCAGACGTTGCAGGCACTCGTAATATCCCTGCAATGCCCAGATATTATTTGGGTGTTGTGCGCAACGAGGCAATCGATCGCCTATGCCCAGATCATCTTCGTAGTGAATAATCGCTTCTTCGATGCGGCCCTGTTCCAGTAACAGTGCGCCGAGAGCGTGCCGTGGTGGATGCATCCAGGGCCAGGGTTCGGAGTATTCGAGGTTATCCGACAGGGTGCTGGCTTCGCGTAAATATCTGAAACCGAGCTCGTGATTGCCGTCATGATACTCGACCTCACCATTCATCATAGCCTCTCCTACCGCCAGAATTTTCCGCGTCGGGTTGTTCGCCATCACGTGCCATTCCGGTATTTCCTGATAAAGCTCGAGGAACTGTTTCTGATAGCTACGGGCGGACTCAGGATCTCCCAGTGTGGCATGAGCGATAGCCTTGGCGTAGACCAGCAATATGGTGGTAATCGGGACCAAACCGGGTGAATCGGGCATTGCTTCATCGCAAATTTCCTGCCACTTGCCAAAACGTACCATCACGTGTGCCCGGCCGGCATAGTAACCTTCGAGAGTAGACGACAAATACCATTGGTCGCGCATCGCTCGCTTGTCTCTGACCAGGTCACAAATGCTATCCGCGGCTTTGAGTGCCTCGGCATACTGGCCCAGAAACATCGATGCCCAGATTTTGAAATCAAAATTATGCACCACCGAAATCAGATAGAACTCTTCGCTTCCTCGCAGCTTTAAATATTTCCGGTCTGCGGTAATAGCGCGGTCGTTAGCATCGGCGCCGTTTTGCCATTGACCACAGAGGCTGTCGATATGACTCGCCATATGCCGTAAATGGCCACAGTCCGGACAAAGGTCGCGCAATTGATCCGCACAAGCTAAAGCCTTCTCTGGCGTTGGCGACATTTCGAAAACGTGAATATAAAAATGGAGAATGCCCGGATGTGGCAAAATCGGTTGTGTCTTCTGCATTGCGAGACCGCTTTCCAGAATCTCGATGGCTTCTACGGTGCCCGCGTTTCGGGCCGGGATGCCACGTTGATCCCATAACTTCCACGGTGTGAGGTTGATGATCGCCTCCGCAGTGAGGCAAATCACGTCAAGATCATCGGGGAAATCCAGGTAGACCTGGCGCATCGCTACCGCATAACTCTGCATCCAGTTTTCCAGATCGAGTTCATACTCTACCGATGCCTGCTGATGCTTCTGACACATCGCATTGATCAGTGCCTGTTCCACCGGGCTAGCGTTTTGCGCCAGTTCCGAGGCTCTGATGGCGTGATCGTGACAGTAGGCAATCGCCTGCGCACGTTCGCGCTGACCGAACCAGTGCCAGGGTTTGTTGTAAAATGGTCCGGCTGCATAAGCGATACCCCAGTGGCCCATCGCACATTGCGCGTCGAGTTCTACCACCTTTTCAAAACAGCGTACCGCTTCTTCCTGATTAAACCCGTAACACCAATTTAACCCGCGATTGAACCAGACCGCAGCCTGTTCCGACTCGGTGCTGATGCTGCGTTGATACTCGCCTAGATTAAAGTAATCGTTCATTTAAAATTAGCATCAATTTATCCGCACAAATTATAGTGTTTTTAACGAAACCTGGGAATCAATAGATAGCCAATTTCTGTTGATACTTAGCAGCAATTACAACTGCTCGGCGATATAAATAAAGGCCGGCAAGGTGAAAAAAGAAGCAATCATCTGGAAGGTGACGATGCTCGACATCAATTCCGCGTTACCTCCCATCTTGCGGGCCATAACGTAGGCTGACGCCGCGGTTGGAACTGCGCCGGCAATAATCGCGACCGTGCGTGCCAGTCCGTCGAGTCCGATCAGCCACGACATCGCGATCACGATACAGGGCATGCCAACC
>QIJI01000163.1 GCA_003231795.1 Gammaproteobacteria bacterium | reverse complement strand
TACCAGCGCTGAGATATATTCAGTTCTCTGATCGGGACTGGATTGATGGTAAATTCGACGATCAACAACATGGATTAGAAAACCGCACAATTCCTCCATTACGTCGACCCGTTGCGCCTGGGTGGCGGTTTCGAAATTTTCATTCTCGAGATTTAAAACAACCTGGGCCGCAAGTTTAAAACAGCTTGCCGCAATCGCGTTCGCCATCTGCGGAATCGTACGCACGGCTTGCGCCTGATTCCATTTGTTCCGTACACGGACCATTTCAGTTTTCCTGGTTCAAGATGGTTACAACACCGGGCTACCTTACTGAGTTGAATCCTTTCTGAACTCATCGCCACCGCGGTGTCACGAAGCAATAAGGTAAAACTTGCGCAGCGTTTCGGTAATCTCCCAGGTCAGCGGCGTCCCCTTTGCGACGAAAAAAGTATCACCG
This sequence comes from Gammaproteobacteria bacterium, assembly GCA_003231795.1. Lineage (GTDB taxonomy): Bacteria > Pseudomonadota > Gammaproteobacteria. The sequence goes on along the minus strand of QIJI01000163.1, from coordinate 1,796 downwards.
GCGGTAAAAGTCTGAGATTCCCCCTGTGCATCAGTCAAAGTTACCGAACCGGAAATGATTGTCATCAGTTCGTGGGCTTCATAGGCGGCAATTTCCTCCTTGCAGGGCGCACTTTCCCAGACTCCACACAAAATACTGTCATCATCGGTTTTAAAAGAGTATCGATTAACCTCTGTTTTATCATCGCTGGTGAAGGTTTCCGGGTTTGTGAAATCGGAAGGCACCATACCGGTAGTCGGATAGGCCTCGAGTCGCACAATACCATTGCTCATTTTGATTGCTCCTGAGTCATTAAAAACTTAATTTTATACGTGGGCTAGAGGTTTTTGGATTTTTCTAACTGCGCATCGACTACCTTTAGCTGGGCCTGCAATTTGGATTGCTTTTCAGGATCCTGATTGTTTGCCAGCCTGGCTTCGTAGCGAAGCTTTTTTTCAGTGAGTAATTGCTGCAGCTTTAAAAGTTCTTCGGAATCGATGTGTTTATCCTGTTCCGAGTAACTGACGAATTGTTCAATCTTTTCGATCAACCGTTTAAATTTCACCCTCGGCTCTCCTAAAGTTTGTCGTTCGTTAGCGGGTTCGGCAAGCCCGGCATCAGGCGCCCGACGCCTTCTCAATTTCATCGTCATCCAGCACGATTTCCTGCGCCGCTGCGGCAAGCAGGTCGGCATGTGAAGACAACAGTGCCTGCGCACAATCTAGCAATTTTGTCGATGTACCGTCGACATAATTAAAATCGTTTAACATCGAGGTGGCCATGGCCGGCGTAATCAGGCTGTCACCCAGCACTTCAGTAATTCTGCCATCCAGCTCGCGGTGGGCAGCTTGCACCACCGCCTTGAGCTCATCCAGCTCCAGCACGGCGAGCGCGTGATCGTACTCATCTTCATTTCGCAGGCGATAAATTTCACGCAGTATCATCGCAATCTGATATCGCATCCGGTTGTATTCCTTACGAATGTGCTGATTATCGGACAGCATGTATTTGGTCGCATTTTTGCGCAGGTGTTTGATATGTTTTACGCACTCTACGATTTCAGTTGCCGCGTTGCGCAATCGATACAACTCCTCGGAAAACACGCCGGGAATATGGGATTGTGAGCGCGAAATAAAGGCAATAATCTCGCCATACAGTATTTTAACTTTCCTCTCGTACAATTGATCGAGGTCAAACTCGTGAACTTCACGATGTTTATTGATGGTCTTTTCCAGATCTTCCGACTCCAAAATTACGGTACGATGCAAATTCATGCCATGCGCCATCAATTCGAAAGCAGAATCGAACAAGTGCCAGACTTCCTTCTTGACCGATACCAGCACTGTCTCGGGGAATTCGATAACGGCATCATTCAAATAAATCGGCTCGGTGGTATCGAGTTTTTTCTCCGGTATAAAACTGGTTAGCTGTGTCGCCATACGATGTATCAACGGCACCATTACCAATACCCCGGTAACATTGAACAGGGTATGAAACACCGCGAGTTTCATCGTGTAATTATCAGCGGCTATTCCTACATATCGACTAACCAGGTCCACCGCCCATACGAACTGGCTTATAAAAACAATCGCAATTAAACCAGTAACAAGATTAAAAACAAGATGCGCTCCTGCCAGGCGCTTACCTTGAACATTGGCACTCAACGAGCCGATAATTGCTGTAACTGTAGTGCCGACATTAGCGCCAATCGCCAGTGCCAAAGAATTTTCATAGGTGATCTGAGCCGCTGCCAGCGCGGTCAGGATTAACACCAGCGTGGCATGGCTCGATTGCATCACCACTGTGGCAGCAGCCCC
>QIJI01000419.1 GCA_003231795.1 Gammaproteobacteria bacterium | reverse complement strand
GTCTCTTTTGAAAGTGGCCCGCGACACCTCGAGTTCGTCGATAAACGTATCCCGCGTCACAAATCTACGCTGCGTCAGCAAGCGCTGTATTTTATAAAACCGTTCCGTCCGATCCACGATCGCGTGCCTCACCGGCGCTCACTCGAGCCCCAGAATGAACTCCCACTCCTGCTCAGTTACCGGCAGAACCGACAATCGATTGCCACGGCGAACCAGCGGCATATCCGCCAGAGCCGCGTGCGATTTCATTTCCTGCAAGGAAATCGCTCGTTTCAGCTTGCGCTGATATTGAACATCAACCATGAACCAGGTCGGGTTTTCGATATCCTTGTTCGGTTTGACCTGTTTACCCTTGCGACCGAATTCGATGGTATCCGGATATCCCTCTTTGCAAATTTTTACGATCCCGGCGATACCCGGTTCTTTACAATTCGAGTGATAGAAAAAGGCCAAATCGCCTTTGCGCATCTCATCGCGCATCATATTCCGTGCCTGGTAATTACGCACACCATCCCAGCTGGATCGCCTGACCTTCTTCAGGTCATCGAAACTAAAAGCATGCGGTTCGGACTTCATCAGCCAGTAAGCCATTTGAGAATAATCCTGCGTTGTTGTTATTTTCGTGGTTGCGGTCGAATATAGCATTCCCGGGTCGGCCAGTCCCATAACTAACGTGCCCTGCAGACTCCTGACTGCAGATTGTGCAGAATAGCCCCCACGATGAAGGATGCTTGATGAAGTTACTGCGCAATCTCGGCTATGCGTTCGCAATAATTCTTTTTGCGGCGATGATCGGCATCGGTATTAGCCTGTGGGTGTACCGTGACGTTCCAATCGAGTTTCTCGAAACCAGCTATGCGAGTCAGGCATCAAAATTTATCCGTATCGACGGCACCCGAATTCATTTTCGCGATGAAGGGTCAGGGCCCGCCGTGCTGTTGTTACACGCCAACTTCAGCAATCTGATCGACTGGGATCCGTGGGTCGAAGCATTGACGGACAGCTACCGTGTTGTACGCTTTGATTTCACCAGTCATGGCCTGACTGGCGCAGATCCGAGCAATGACTACAGTCAGGAACGTACACTCGAACTGACCAGCAAATTCATCGACGCGATGGATCTCGGGAATTTTTCAATTGCCGGTGCGTCAATGGGCGGTACGGTCGCTATCCGCTACACGCACGAACACCCGGACCGAATCGAGAATCTGATTCTGATTAGCCCGGAATCCCGCGAATACAACGCGAGGATACCGGGCGGCCTTGACGAAGTCCCGGCATTGGCCCGTCTGCTCACATACATCATGCCGCGTGCACTGCCTGAGCTCATGCTCAAGTCCGGCTTCGCTGACAAGGAGCAACTAACCGACGAACTTGTCGATCGCTGGTACGATATGTGGATGCACAAAGGTCAGCGCGAGGCCCAGCTCGAGCGTCTGCGACAGTATAAAACAGGCGATACCCAACAGTTAGCTCGGTCACTGCAAACCCGAACGCTGTTACTAAGGAGTTCAGCAGAACACGACACTGATTTTCGGGCTGGTGTCGAAAGCGCCGAGCCACTGCACGTTATTTTCTACCCGGATGTCGGTTATTGGGTCGTACAGGAAGCCGGCGAAGAATCCGCTCGCGACGTACGGGCATTTCTCGATGAGGAACAAGCAAAAGAATGACAAAAATTATTCGCACACCAGATGAGTGTTTCGATAACCTGCCTGATTTTCCTTTCGAACCGCACTATTTGGAATTACCTGACCCCGACTTCGACAGCCTGCGGCTGCACTACGTCGATGAAGGACCACGGGATGGAAAAATCATCCTGCTTCTGCATGGGCAGGGCTGCTGGTCGTACATTTTTCGGCATATGATCCCCATGCTCGTCGCCGCCGGCCATCGGGTCATCGCCCCCGATTTCATTGGCTTCGGACGCTCCGACAAATTACCGGGCACTGACGACTACACATTTGAAAAACATGTGGGCTGGCTCACGGCCTTTATGCGCACCATGAATTTCGCCGACATTACTGCCTATCTGTTTGACTGGGGCGGATTTTTCGGCCTGCGGATTGCTGCGGAAAACCCTCATATTTTTGCACGGATAGCGCTTAGCAATACACAACTACCAATCGGCAATGCCCCTGGCCGAGAATGGTTCATCAACTGGCGAACAGAACAATTTGCATTACCCCGGTTTCCACAGGGAGAAATGGTTAACGATGGTGTGCGGAAAAAACT
>QIJI01000259.1 GCA_003231795.1 Gammaproteobacteria bacterium | reverse complement strand
AAGCTCACATGACTAAACCCAGAGTTTTGATATCCGATTCCATGTCAAGCCAGGCGGTAACGGTATTTGAAGATCGCGGGGTTGAGGTCGTGCAATCGAGTAAATTAAGCGAACACGAGTTGCTCGATATGATCGGCGATTTCGATGGTCTCGCGATTCGCTCTTCGACCCAGGTCAACGAGGCCCTGTTGGAAAAAGCAGCGAAGCTCAAGGTAGTCGGTCGTGCCGGAATCGGTGTCGACAATGTCGACGTACCGGCCTGCACCCGTCGCGGGGTGGTGGTGATGAATACTCCGTTGGGTAATGCCATTACCACCGCCGAACATGCGATGGCGATGATGTTATCGCTGGCGCGGCATATCCCGCAGGCCAACAGTTCGACCCGTGCCGGCAAATGGGAAAAATCACGCTTCATGGGGGTTGAGTTAACTGGCAAGTTACTCGGCCTGATCGGTGCCGGTAACATCGGTTCCATCGTCGCCAAAAAAGCGATTGGATACGGCTTGCATGTACAGGCCTATGATCCGTTCCTGACCGATGAACGCGCCGACAAGCTCGGGGTCAAAAAGGTGGATCTGGATACCTTGCTCGGCAGCTCCGACATCATTTCGCTGCATGTGCCGAAAACGCCGGAAACCGCCAACATCATCAGTGCTACCGCGATCAACAAGATGAAACCAGGCAGCCTGCTGATAAATTGCGCGCGCGGTGGGCTAGTCGATGAACTGGCATTGTGTGCGGCATTGAAAAGCGGGCATATCAAGGGTGCCGCGCTCGATGTTTACGAGGTCGAACCGGCTCGCGAAAATCCGCTATTCGATATGGACAATGTTATTTGCACGCCCCATCTCGGTGCCTCCACCATCGAAGCGCAGGAGAAGGTGGCGATACAGGTTGCCGAGCAAATCAGCGAATACCTGAACAGTGGTGCCGTCAACAATGCGATCAATGCACCCAGCATCAGTGCCGAGGAGGCCCAGGTGTTGCGGCCCTATCTGCAACTGGCGCAATGTCTGGGCTCGTTTGTCGGGCAACTGACGCAAGACCCGATCAGGACACTGACGGTGACTTATGGCGGCGATGCAAATGATCTGAATGTATCGCCGCTAACGATTCAGGTGGTGCAATCGATTCTGGAGCACCACAGCAGTTACGTGAATTCGGTCAACGCCCGCGAACTGGCACGTGATCGCAATATTGATGTGATCGAAGCGCACAACGAGGGCAGGGACGAATACCCCTGTCGTATTACCGTGGCCGTGGAAACCGAATCAAGCTCGCGCAGTATTTGCGGTACATTGATTCAAAACCGCCCGCGCGTAATCGATGTCAAGGGTATTCCTCTCGAATCAAAACTCGGCGAGCACATGCTCTACATCACAAACTTCGACAAACCGGGTGTTATCGGGGATATCGGTACCACCGCGGCTGAGCGTGGTATCAACATTGCCAATATGCATCTCGGTCGCGATGGTCCGAATGGAAATGCCATCGTGCTGCTTGAGGTTGACGAGAAACTGGGCGATGAGGACCTGGAGCAATTACGTTCCCTGCCGAACATCAACAATGTCCGCTACCTGCATTTTCCGACACTGCAATGAGTGAGTTAATCTTCGGCCCGATCAGCCACTGCCATTCGTTATAGCGATTTGCGCTGGCCTTGAATCGCCCTGATAAGTGCACCGGTGTGCTACCGGTAATTTGTTGCTCGACTCCACTTTCGGCATATTTACGGCGATAGCAGATTTGGGAATTGACTCATAGTTCAAACAGGATATCGGATCGAATAATGTATTTCAGTCCCGAGGTAATCGGCTCGGAAGCATGCAGGCAGTGCAGCGGATGCGATCCGTGTGGAAAGCAAAGCGCGCCACCAAGTGGTGTTCGTATATCGATGGTCGCAACATCGTCGTTGCTTCGCGCTGGTTGAGACGGATCGAGCTGGCTGACGAAAAACCGGGTCGCGCCACCTTCGAAATCCTGCGTCAGAAAAAACAGAACGGTCAGCAGGCTCCATCGATCTTCGTAGGCATTGGTAATCAACTCTCCATCAACCATACGCGAGCCCGGCCATGAGCCATCGGTATGGGGTGCAAAATAATCGCCCTTCGCGTATCGGTAAAAACGGTATCTCGCGTTCAGCCCCAGAGCTTTTTTACCGCAGGGGGTTTTGTCATCTGCAGAAACCGCATCCTGACACCGATCCCAGATAGCCTGGTTGGTGTGATCGTCGGCAATC
>QIJI01000096.1 GCA_003231795.1 Gammaproteobacteria bacterium | reverse complement strand
TTTTCTTCCTGCTACTGCTCATCTTTCTGATTGGCGGTTGTGCATCTGATCGCGGCTGATCAGAATGTAAATTTTCCGTATACCACCGGGCCAAAATACCGGAAATTAAAATCGCCGTTCAAATCGGAACCGTCAGAGCTAACGTCGAGAGTAAAATACCGGGCGCCGGCACCCAGTCCGAAATTCGGCCACGGATTATAGATAATATCTGTATCGAATTCGAAGAGCGAACCCTTTATGCCGTTGACTTTAATAGCGAAACCGAGGGCCTGTGTACGTATGGCTAATTTGGGTGAAAATGCATAGGCGAACGATGCACCAAAATGCGGCAGCGGCGCCTTAACGTCTGAAGACTCAATTCGGTCCGTGGCCCCGCCGAACGCCGTACAATCTGGCGGCACCTCGCCAGGTTGGCAGACTTCGATATCACCGCTTAGTTGTGCTGAAACCGAAGCATTGACGAGGTGAAGCCCCGCTTTGAGCTGAACCTCCATTTTATCATTGCGTATAATTGAGTAACCATAGGTCAACCGACCGATTGAGAAGTCAAATGTCGAATCGACTTTCGCTCCAACATTCACGATAGAGTCGCCGATAATAATCTGTTCCGTGACCTCTGTGCTACCGTTACGATTCAGGTTATTAAACTCAATTTCAAGATTATTCCGCTGCGAAATGCGCCAGCTCAAACCGCCCCATAACACCGATTTACTCTCTTCGAGGCCGAGTTTGTCTTCAAAGTCGATATTGGGAGGGTTTTCGATGACCTGGCCGTTGATGCTGAAGTCTGATTTGACTTTCGGAAAAAATCCTCCGAGCCAGATCCCATACTTTGCGTCGAGCACAGGATGTATTTCTTTTGCATCTGCGGCCGCGGATTCGGTAACTATTCCGATCATAGCGATGATCGAAAGCCCGATAATCAGCCTGTGAAAATTCATGCTCCCACCCCCAGAACAATGCTGCAATCCAGCTTTGCCGGTATCATACACGCTCATCAGCTGATTCTGCATCATTCAGAAGACAAAATCAGAAGCGCAAGGCTGCACCTGCTGAAATTTCCCACTGCGATAACAATTTACCGCGCGTCTGTATCAAACAGCCGCTGTTGTTCGGGGCTGAACTACAGAAGATGTTGGTGTTGCTGTCCAGGAGTGTCCCATAGTACCGGCCTTCCAAACGCAATCCGAATCGGCGTGTCGGCCAAAGTTTCCACCCCCCGCCAATAATAAACGCGAAGAAGGTGTCGGAGTTACCATCGCCGGAACGCGGTCGATAGTTAGCCGCACCAATTGTTGCCACCAGAAAAGGTCGGGCAAGATCTCCATCCCACAGATAGGTGCCACCTATTTGAAAAATATCAATGGCCAACTTTAGCTTGGCCGGATTGCCATTAAGATCAGACTGATCTACAGAAGTATCCTGATGACTCCAACCAAACTCATACTGGGTATTGGCTTTCTGCCGAATGTTAAATATCAGACCATAGCTGCCATTATTATTTAAATCGATGGATTTTCCGGTAGTTTCATCCTCGATTGATCCACCAACGCGATATCCGACGAATGGAGTCAGTTCAAACTGAGATATTGGATCTGCGGTCGCCTCTTGCGTGAGCCCTGAACACAGAAATAAAAACACGATCCTGAACATCGACCGCTGAATCATTTATTGAGCTCCCCGAGCATAGATAAAATAAAAGTCGCACCGTAGAGCAATTGCACCCGTGACGACTCGGTCTAAGCGAATGTTGCCGAGCGAATGTGGCTAACCTTGTCGGGTTGCGTCAAGCGATAAAAAGTCCGTAATTCTCCCAGCATTCCCGGACACGCCAAACCGTGTGGAAATCGTTTGGCAAGGCTATGACAGAATTTCGCCGCCAGCGCACTCGCGCTACGGTAACGCTCCAGTTCTTCCGGTTCAAGATCATCGACAAATTGTGAGTCGTCGAACAGGCGATCGTACAACGAATCTTTTAATGCACTGGCAGGCTGACCGGCCAGCACTGCCAACGTGCCAACATATTTATCGACCTCAGCCTGCATCTCGAGTTCGTGTAGTGTCACGGACTTGTCGGCCGAAGCGTTCCAAACCACATAGTTAAAATGACTGATACCTTCGAGGACCGTACAGAAATCGGCAAAATTTCGCCTGCCCAGCCAAGTGCACGGATCGCGTACCTGAAGGCGCTCTAATAACTCCGGAGCAAGATAGAGACTCAGCCCCAGTTCGCCACCATCCTGTTGGATTAGAAGCTTTTCCTCG
>QIJI01000398.1 GCA_003231795.1 Gammaproteobacteria bacterium | reverse complement strand
GGTACCAGGCCGTTGTATGAGTTAACCGTGCTACAGGCTACCGCAGTAATCGCTGAGCCGTGCTTGAGAATTCCGCCGAGCGCATGGAATACGCTTTCGCTCCATTTGCCGTCTTCGCCTTCATAAATGTTAACGCCGGGATTGTCGACTTTTTGCATTGACACGTTCAAATGTGCACCGGAACGCCAGTCGCCGGTAGTGGGTTTTGGCATAAAGGTTACAAACATGCCATTTTGTTTTGCGACTTCCTTCAGCAGGACGCGCAGGAATACCAGGCGATCGGCCATTTCGAGTACGTTGGTGTAATGAAAGTCGAGTTCGAATTGTGAGTAGCCGCCTTCGCAAACGACATCGTGCATATTCCAGCCGAGACCTTCGACGATGTCGATAAGTTCACCGAGGAAACCCATCGAGTCGAGGGAGTATTCCACATCGTAACCGAAAGCCTGGCGGCGCGGACGCAGACCTTCGCCGGGTAACGGGTCGTCATCAAACGCTTTGACGGGTTGACCTTCGTCATTCCATTGCATCGCGAAAAACTCAGGCTCTATACCGGCCATCATCGTGTAACCCTCGTCTGCCGCATCACGCATCACGCGTTTCAGCGCCTGACGTGAACACAGGTTGTACGGCTTGTCTTCCCACCACAGATCGGAAAAAACCCAGGCGATTTTGGTATCCCAGGGGCAGATCACAATCGTGTCGATATCGGGTAACGGCACCTGGTCGGCATCCGCTGGTCCCAGTTCAGGTACAAAAGAAATGGAGTGCACGGCGAATTGAGGACCCTTGCCCATGCACAGCGGAATAAAATCACTCATCGGTACCGGCTTGGTCTTGGGTATACCGAAGATATCGATCCAGCAGGACAGAATATATTTAACCCCGGCGTCATCGAGCTTTTTCTTTTCCTGCTCGAGACGCTTGAGATCGGGTAATGCATCTTTAAAATGTTCGTAGTAAGTGCTGCTCATTATGTAGGGCCTCGATTGGGTTTATCGGGTAGGTTTACGGGGCCTGTCGTTTCAACAGGAATTGATTCTTGAACATCTCGATTCCACTCATGACTTCGATCTGGTCGATATCATTGTGGCCGAAACAATGTTGTTCCAGGAATACCTGGAACGCGTTGCGGGTTTCGCAAACCACTTCGATCAATAAATCGTAGCGTCCCGAAACCCAGAGTACGTAAACCACTTCTCCGCGTTCGCTTAAACGATGTGCAACATCTCGCGGGGTGGAGGGGTTGGCAACCTTGATGCCGATCATCGCGTCGGCCTTGTAGCGAATTGCCATCGGGTCGGCTAATGCGACAATCTTGAGTGCGCCGCTTTTTTTCATCGACTGGACGCGATTGCGAATGGTGCCTTCGGAAACATTAAGTGCGGTGGCAATATCTTTGTAAGGCAGGCGCCCATCCTGCTGCAGCATTTTGATAATCGCGCGATTAAGATCGTCCCCGGTTGAGGCGATGCCGCGCGGCTTTGGTGATTCCAGTGAAATGGCAGCTTTAGTGGGCATTTTGTAACTATCGTTAAATTAAGCGTCGCATTATTGCGAATAATGCAATTAATTGCAATTAAATTACGAAAAACGTAATAAATAATCAAAATAGGCCTCGACATCTGTAAAAAATATGATAATTTAGCCCGCTCATTAAGGAGTGCAGCGATGGTCGACCCGTCTTTATTCGACGACTTTGATGCGCCGGGCGAGGTATCACACGGTTTGCCGGCAGAGGCCTACATCGGCGAAGACTTTATGCAAGTCGAACGAGATACCCTGTTCAGTGAAAACTGGGTATTCGCAGGTTACGCACACCAGCTCGAGTGCGCCGGTGATGTCAAGCCGATCGAGGTCGCCGGGTTGCCGTTATTTGTGCTGCGCAACCGACAGGATGAAATCGTTTCGTTCCACAATGTCTGTCGCCACCGCAACCTGAAGCTAATTGATGCCGCTGGTAATTGCGGCAAACTGATCCGATGCCCTTACCATAGCTGGAGTTACGACCTGTGCGGCGCACTCAGGAATGCGCCTTACTTCGGTGGCGCGATGCGCGATTTGCCCAAGGATTTTTCCTTTGCCGAAAATGGGCTGAAGCAGGTTCATTGCGAGGTCTGGCATGACTGGATATTCGTTAACCTGTCCAAACAGCCCGTCGCGTTCGAAGACTTCCTGGCGCCGCTGAAACGTCAGCTAGGAGAGGTTGATGTGACGGAGTACCTGCCGCAGACAATCATTGATTTCGGTGAGGTATCGTGCAACTGGAAATTGC
>QIJI01000414.1 GCA_003231795.1 Gammaproteobacteria bacterium | reverse complement strand
GAATGACTTTACCCATTCCAGTTCAATCAGGGCTTCATCATCAAGCAGGCTGCTGTCGAATTGTGGATATCGGCACAACATGATTGTGTCGCCTTCGACCAATGCCCGCGGTGCAACACGTTGCCACAGTTCTTCGGTGATGTAGGGCATTAACGGATGTAGCAACCGTAATATGCTTTCGAGTACCGTAACCAGTGTATGTCGAGCGGCATTTTTTGCATCATCTGAATAATCGTTGGAATACAATACGGGCTTTGACAGTTCGATGTACCAGTCACAATAGTCGTGCCAGACGAATTCGTAGAGGTCACGAGCAACCAGGTCAAAACGGTAGCTGTCGATGTGCTGTGCGGTGCTGGCGCTAACCTGTTGCAGCCGCGCAATGATCCAGCGATCGGCAAGAGACTGGTTGCCGCCGCAAGATTCCTGTCCTTCGGTGTTTTGCAAAACGTAGCGCGTCGCATTCCAGATTTTGTTGCAAAAGTTTCGATAGCCTTCGATGCGTCCGAGATCGAAGCGAATATCGCGCCCGGTGGAAGCGAGCGCGGCAAAGGTAAATCGCAATGCGTCGGTACCATAGGCGGGGATTCCATCCGGAAAATGTCGACGCGTGGCAGATTCGATTTGCGGGGCCATTTCCGGCTGCATTAATCCGCTGGTACGTTTCGCCAGCAGATCATCCAGCGAAATGCCGTCAATCAGATCGAGTGGGTCGAGCACGTTACCCTTGGATTTCGACATCTTGTTGCCATCGGCATCCCGTACCAGCCCATGCATATAAATTTCCTTGAACGGAATCTGGTCCATGAACTTGAGTCCGAACATAATCATGCGCGCAACCCAGAAGAAGATAATATCAAAGCCGGTAACCAGGACGCTGGTCGGATACCAGGTCTGTAACGCCTGATCATTGCGATCAGGCCAGCCGAGGGTGCTAAATGGCCACAAAGCCGATGAGAACCAGGTATCGAGCACATCTTCGTCCTGGGTTAATTCGAGATCGTCGGCGAGGCTGTATTTTTCGCGCACCGCATCGACGCTGGAAGCAACATAGATATTGCCGTCGGCATCGTACCAGGCGGGAATACGATGTCCCCACCATAACTGCCGCGAGATACACCAGTCCTGGATATCTTCCATCCAGTTGTAATAGGTCTTGCTCCAGTTTTCGGGGATAAACCTGATGCGTCCATCTTTAACCGCTTCGATGGCGGGTTTTGCCAACGGCTGCGCACGTACAAACCATTGATCGGTCATATAAGGCTCGATAACGACGCCGGAGCCACTATAAGGACGTTTAAACAGATGATCTTTCACCTTCACTAAAAGACCTTCGCTTTCGAGATCTTCTACGATCTGTTTACGAGCGTCGAAACGATCCATACCCTGATAGGCCGGTGGTGCGTTTTCATTCATCACCGCGCTCGGCGTGAATAAATTAATAACTTCCATTTCATGGCGCTGCCCGACTTCATAGTCGTTGAAGTCGTGCGCGGGAGTGATTTTCACGCATCCGGTGCCAAACTCGGGATCAACATAGTCATCGGTGATGATCGGAATCACCCTTGGCGTCAGAGGTACCTGTACCTGTAAGCCGACAAAATCGCGGAACCGCTCATCTGCCGGATTTACTGCAAGGGCGCCATCGGCGAGGATTGTTTCGGGCCGGGTGGTCGCGATTTCCAGGTGGCTGATACCGTTGACCGGACCACCGACCAATGGATAACGCACGGTGTACATGAAGCTCTTTTCTTCCTGGTTAATGACTTCCAGGTCGGAAATTGCCGTCAGTAACACCGGATCCCAGTTGACCAGACGTTTTCCCCGATAAATCAGGCCTTCATCGTGCAACTGGATAAATACCTTCTGCACCGCCGCGGAAAGTCCTTCATCCATGGTGAAGCGCTCGCGCGACCAGTCCGGAGAAGCGCCCATTCTGCGCAGTTGCTGGGTGATCACGCCCCCCGATTCGGCCTTCCAATTCCATACCCGTTCGGTAAATTTTTCTCGACCGAGGTCATGTCGCGACTTGCCCTGGGCTTCAAGCTGTCGTTCGACCACCATTTGCGTGGCAATGCCAGCATGATCGGTGCCGGGTTGCCACAGCGTATTGTCGCCTTTCATTCGATGGTAACGGATCAGGCTGTCCATGATCGTGTCCTGGAAAGCATGACCCATATGCAGGCGTCCGGTTACATTCGGCGGCGGGATAACGATGCAGTAAGGGTCTCCATCGCTGCTGGCGGTAAAGTACCCGCTTTGCTCCCAGTGCTGATA
>QIJI01000384.1 GCA_003231795.1 Gammaproteobacteria bacterium | reverse complement strand
TCGAAGGCCTGTTCATGAAAAACTGGGAAGAAGACGACACCGAAGAATATTGTTCTGCCAGTGTTGACCTGGCCGACGCCAGCCAGGTTTGTGAGGCACTCGGTATTCCCCTGCACACGGTTAATTTTTCCAGTGAATACTGGGATAACGTATTCAAATATTTCCTCCAGGAATATCGCTCCGGACGCACGCCTAATCCTGACATCATGTGCAATCGGGAAATCAAATTCAAAGCGTTTATCGAACATGCACAAACGCTGGGTGCGAACCGTATTGCGACTGGCCACTATGTACGATCCCGCCGCCTGGACAATCAGGTTCAATTGTTACGCGGACTCGATGCTAGTAAGGATCAATCTTATTTCCTGTATGCCCTCAGTCAACGGCAAATTGAAAAAGCCCTGTTTCCCGTGGGCGAAATTGACAAGGGCGAAGTGCGTGACATAGCGCGCCAACAGGGCTTCGTAGTGCATGATAAAAAAGACAGTACCGGTATTTGTTTTATTGGTGAACGTAAGTTCAGGGACTTTTTGCAACGCTTCATTCCGGCTCAGCCTGGTGACATTGTCAGTCTTGCGGGAAAACCGCTGGGTCAGCATAGTGGTTTGATGTACTACACCATCGGGCAACGCCAGGGTATCGGCATTGGCGGTACCAACGATGGCAGTGACGAGCCCTGGTACGTGATCGAGAAAGATCTGGCTGGCAACCGACTGATTGTGGCTCAAGGTGGTGAACACCCAAAGCTTTACCATCGCTGGTGTCGAATCACCGATTTGCACTGGATATCACGGTCGCAATTCCGACAACCGTTGGAGTGTACCGCGAAAATTCGCTATCGCCAGCAGGATAGCGTCTGTCAGTTGGCATCGGTTGATGGTCAGCAGGCAGTGGTCGAATTCGCGCAGCCGCAAAGAGCCATTACCCCCGGTCAGGCACTGGTTTTTTATGACCGCGATCAATGTCTGGGTGGCGGCACGATAGAAACTGCCTGCAACGCCGCGTGAATTTGGTCGAAAACCAGACGATCGCGCTGGCCGGCCTGTTTCAGGCGGCTCATCAAGTCGATCAAATTGCACTCAACGGGAAATGCAGTGTGACTGCGTTTGATTGCAGTTTCGAAAGTCTGTTTAAATTTGACGCGGAAACCACGCTTGAAATTTATGATAACCTGGCCGGGCTTGAATTCGGATTTACCGCGTTGATCGATTACCTGGGCGGTGAAAATAAAAAATCAGGAAAAAATATTGCCTACTATGTGCTGACAATGTTGAAACTGTCAGCGCAACTGCTTGCGAATGATTCGCTGGCTGAAAAGATACAGCGAAGTTTACTCGATATTAAAGTCAGTGCACGTGAATTCGGGCTGAAACGGGAAAGCATCATCGCCCGTATTGATGGCTTGTACCAGGATAAAATCAGTAATCTGGAACCCCGAATCATAGTTCGGGGCGATCAGTTACATTTGCAAAACTCAAGCAATGCCGCAAAAGTAAGAGCCCTTTTACTGGCTGGTATTCGTGCCGCGGTACTATGGCGTCAGCTCGGCGGCAGCAAGTGGAAGCTGGTCATGTCACGAGGTAAATTCGTCAACCAGGCGCAGCAATTTCAACAGCAGGCTTGAACCGATTTCAGGTTAAATTCCACGTTGACCCCGAATTTTCTGAAGCAGACCTTCAGCGGCATTGCTGATCATGTCGAACACCACCTCGAACCCTTCCTCGCCAAAATACGGATCGGGTACTTCCTGTTGCTGGTAACGGTTCGAGAAGTCGAGCATCAGATTAAATTGCGCATTTGATTCGTCGGGCTGGATCGCCATCATGTCGGCCCGATTGGCATTATCCATTGCGATGACATAATCGAATTCAACAAAGTCGTTCGATACAAATCGGCGCGCCCGCTGTCCCGACAAGTCGACGCCGCGCGCTTTTGCGATAGATTGCGAACGTGGATCTGGCGTGCTGCCGGTGTGGTAGCTGTGCGTGCCTGCAGAATCAACCAGGATGGATTTACTTAGGTCATTTCGATCTACCAGGGATTGAAATACACCGTGGGCAGTTGGTGACCTGCAGATATTGCCCATGCATACAAACAGGACTTTAGTGATTGGAATGTCGCTCATAGGTATAAATATATCATCTTGAGGTAATAAATAGTGTAACTCCAGCGAATCATCTGGAGTTACAATGGCGCCCTGATCAAAGCCCAACCCGAGGTAGACACAGATGCTGATTATTCCCGAAATTCAGTTACAGGCTGGAAAAGTTGTAACCCGGTCTTCGATCG
>QIJI01000287.1 GCA_003231795.1 Gammaproteobacteria bacterium | reverse complement strand
TAAGCCGTTATTGTACCTTTTCCGCTCGACCTATAATGAAATTTTTCACTTGTATTGTGTGACTGTATTCAATAAATAACCAATAATTCTCGCCTATATTGCTTTATATTATTAACATCGCAACAAAACAACCGAAAACTACCCGAGTAAGATTATATGTACCGCGACGACGATTTGCATCCCGATGACGAAAAACGCCGACAATATCTGGTCAATTTGCTGACTATCGGAGCTGCGTCAATGACCTCGCCAGTTTTGGCACAGGCTTTTTGGGGATCGGCTCCTAAAAAATTGCCGGACGACAAGTCGATCTTCAGCCTTGAAGGCGATGTTCGTGTCAACGGTCAAAAAGCCGATCTCGGCACCCGAATTGCGGGCGGTGATGTGGTCAGCACCCGAAAAAACAGCGAAGTGGTGTTCGCAGTCGGCAGCGACTCATTCATCCTGCGTAGCGATAGCGAAATGGAAATCGAAGGCGGCGGTTTTTTTATCAATGCCCTGCGCATGTTAACCGGTAGCATGCTTTCGGTTTTCGGCAAACGCACCGGACAAAATACACTGACCATGAATTCAGCTACCGCGACTATCGGTATTCGCGGCACCGGTATCTATATGGAATCGGAACCAGGGCTCACTTATCTGTGCACCTGTTACGGTCAGGTTGGCCTGTATGCGAAAGAAGATCTGAACGATTCTGAACTGATTACCTCGGTCTATCATGACGCGCCCAAGTATATTACCGACCGCGCAACCCGTGGCACCCGTATCCGCTCGGCACCGTTCAAGAATCATACCGATGCCGAATTGAAATTGGTGGAAGCGATCGTCGGGCGCGAGGTGCCATTTGGGATCGAGTCAGAGCTGTATAAAGGCGAACGCCGCGAATATTGATCCTGTGGGCTCTGTGACCGCGAATCGCTTCGACAGCATCGCTTGCTTTGAAGGGGGCAGAGCTGAAGGTCTGTTGTCCCCGGTGGTTCAGGTCCGGAGCGCTTAGTCTGCGCTTAACTTGACTGCTTCGCCGGCTTGTTCGCTGCAGTAGTGACTGAGGCAGGCAAACAGTTCTTCGCCATTACTCTGCAGAATCCAGGTGCTGCTATCTGCGTTATAGTCAAAATGAAATCCACCCGAACGCGCCGCTACCCAGATCTGGCATAAAGGCGTATGTTTGTTAATTATAATCTGGCTGCCATTGACAAATTCGAGGGTCAGAATACCACCACCCGTATCGGTGTCGATATCGACACCGCAATTGTCAATTGCTTCTTCTATCTCAACCATAGTTTCTTCGGCCAACTGATTGAAATCAGATTCATTCATCAGGGATTCACTCATCAGATTGGGCTTCAAAGTCGAGTGATAGAGAATTGATGCAAAACCGCTGACCGGTAGTCTCACGAGGCCCGTCTTCAAATACATGACCCAGGTGGCTACCGCATCGATCACAGGTGGCTTCAACTCGACGCATACCGTGACTATTGTCTTCTTCAAGAAGCACGACTCCATCCGAGGCAGCCTTGTCGAAGGAAGGCCAGCCGGAACCGGAATCGAATTTGTCATCTGATTCAAACAAAGCTTCGCCACAGCACTTGCAGCGATAACGCCCACTGTCAGGATTGTGATTGTACTCGCCGGTAAAAGGCGCTTCGGTGCCTTTTTCGCGGCAGATTCGATATTCCTCGGCAGTCAGTTTCTCACGCCATTGCTCGTCGTTGTTCACTATTAATCTCCTGCTTGCTGTAGATACATTTGTTTGCCATCGACCAGGCATATCCAGCCGCGCGCAATTCGGTAAATCAACCATATGGTTACAAGCGGCAATACTAAATAACCAACCAGGATCGGGATCGTCAAGAATCCCAGCACACTCCACAACAGGCCGAACCAGAAGGTCTTCTTTTGCCATTGAAAATGCGATTCCATCCAACTGCCCCGCACATCGTCATGTTTGATGTAATTGATAACAATAGCGACGATTGCGGTAACTCCGGTCACGAACGAGAGCGCCTGTAATATGTACACCGCGTAGGTATATTTTTTCAGTTCCTGCTGCTGCGCTTCGTCAAATATCATGGGTACTCTTTCAATAAGATATCTTAGGACTCAGCCAGTACTAACCACCAATAAGACGTTCAAATCCCGCCTGGTCCAGAACCTCCACTTCAAGTGACTCTGCTTTGGCGAGTTTGGATCCAGGTTTTTCACCTGCAATCAAGGCGCTGGTTTTGGCTGAAACCCTGCTACTGACTTTAGCCCCTTTTGCTTTGAGCAATGACGACGCTTGGTCAC
>QIJI01000261.1 GCA_003231795.1 Gammaproteobacteria bacterium | reverse complement strand
TAACCGCTTCATCGCAGGTCCCTTACCGCGGCAAGTATCTACTCATACACGGCTTGAATGATTCCGCTTACGTATGGACAGATATGGCACAGGCAATTGCCGCTCGCGGCTTTGACGTTCGCGCTATCTTGCTACCCGGGCATGGTTCACACCCCCGGGAAATGCTGGATATCTCATTTCGAAGCTGGCTTCGATCAGTACGCAGGCACTATGAATACTGGCAAGTGGACGATACCCCGATTTATGTCGGAGGCTTCTCACTAGGTGCTGTGCTGGCAACCATTCTCGCGCTGGAAAAACCCGAGGTCGCCGGCTTGCTATTGATTTCCCCGGCCTATCATAGTCGCCTGAATTCTTTGCTTCGCTGGTCCTGGTTGTATGACTGGTTCAGAACCTGGATGTTTGGTCACATGATTGGCGAAGACAACCCGATTAAATACAATTCAATACCGATCAATTCGGCCACCCAATACTTTCGTACCACCGTGCACCTGAAAAAAATGTTACGCGATGAAAAAAGGCCATGGCTGGGGGAGCGCCTGAAAATGCCGGTTATGATGGTAGCGACAGCCGACGACTCGGTTGTCGACGTCGAATACAGTCGCTATCTGTTTCAGAAAAATTTTCGTAACCCGCGCAGCAAATTTCTTCTCTACCAAACTCAAGCTACAACCGCGAAAGCGCGGGAAGAGGTACGCATTAGCGAATTTCCGCAACGAAGAATCCTCAACCTGTCACACCTCGGCCTGCTGAATGCGCCGAATAATCCTCTATTCGGGGAAAATGGCAGCGTTCTGGTCTGTAACGGCAACAGCTACCCAATTTTTAGTGCCTGCCTGAGCGCCCAGGATCATTGGTACGGTGCACAGAATACTCCATCACCCGATGGAGTCGCGGTTGCACGCAGTACCTATAACCCTGATTTCGACTATCTACCTGAATTATTCGACCAGGTATTCCTTCGCTCGCCTTAGACGGACTAATAGCGGAAATTATTCGATCGATCCGGCGCTGGCTTCAAATTTTCGATGATAAAAATGATTTCACCGCTTGAATTTTCTGTCGATTGCCTTTTTACTCGTGATCAAACGAAATCACGGTACACCCTGAATCGAAAAAGAAATCAAAAAAATCCCGCTTGCCAAACTTCGGCGCACTGCTCTCGAACAGCAGGGCCTGCTTAGAAATGAAGCTTTTGGCAGAGGCAAGCAGGCGACGTTACGCGCGATCGAGCAACTGGGTTATATTCAGATTGATACCATATCGGTGGTTGAACGTGCCCACCACCACGTATTGTGGTCTCGTGTCCCCAACTATCAGCCCAAATTTCTGGACCAGTTGGTGCGCCAGCGTAAAGTGTTCGAATACTGGTTTCATGCCGCCGCCTGGCTGCCGATGCGGGATTATCGATTTGCACTGCCACGAATGACACAGATGCATGGCGAGCGCGGCTGGTTTGAAAACTGTGATCAGAATCTGGTGCGCGACATATTGCGCAGAATTGAAACCGAAGGTCCGTTAAGGGCTCGGGATTTTGAAGATACGCGAAAGTCCCGTTCAGGGTGGTGGGATTGGAAACCTGCGAAACAGGCGCTGGAACAACTGTTTATGCAAGGTGAGCTCATGGTCAGCTCGCGCAATGGCTTCCAGAAGGTCTACGATCTACCACAACGCGTATTACCCGATTGGGTTGATACGAACCCGCCGAACAGCGACGAATACGCGGCCCACCTGATTGATAACTCGTTGAAAGCCCACGGATTTTCAGCTTTAAAATCATTTTCGTATCTGAGGAAAGGCCGCCATCTAAGAGATTCGATTAAATCCCAGATTGACTATCGTACCGGGGTCGGGCAATTGGTCAGTTTCAAACTGGGCAAAAATCTTTACTACATCGATCCTGAATTGCTTGAGGCCCGCGCGCCACGCAGCCACGCGCAGGTGAAGATACTTTCTCCATTTGATAACAGTCTGATTCAACGTGATCGTGGACGCGACATATTTGCTTTCGATTATCAGATTGAATGTTATGTGCCCGAACCGAAACGACAATTTGGTTATTTCTGCCTGCCGCTACTATTTCGCGATCAATTTGTCGGGCGCATGGATTGCAAGGCGCACCGCGCAAAATCGTTGTTACTGGTCAAACTGATGCACCTGGAAAAGCCCCTGCATGATGATTTCATACCCGCCTGCTGTCGAGCACTTACCGAGTTCGCTGATTTCAACAACTGCAATGATATTCGAATTGATAACCCAAAAAATGATTCGATAGTGCAAAAGATATATTCTT
>QIJI01000484.1 GCA_003231795.1 Gammaproteobacteria bacterium | reverse complement strand
GTCCAGTTCGCCTGATCCAGATCGAGACTGAAAGCTGCGAAAAGATCAGCGCAATGCCGCTCGACATCAATCGGTTCCATACGACATAAACCACCCTCCAGGACTGCGCCACGGGGGTGCTCACAACCGTCCCAGTGTTGCATCGGGAATCCAATCGGCTGACCCAGGTTATTTTTGAATTCAGACATGTTCTTTACCTGTAAATTTGTTTGTAATTGCCGCCCTGATTTCAGTACACTCGGCAGGGTTGGCCTGCATTTCTCACCAGCTTTCGTAGCGAGACGGCGAAAGGTTGTGCCCAGCATGACTTTCGCAACCGAAGAGTGCGCGGGCATAGTCGACACTATGTCAAGCGCTCTGACCGAGCTAAAGTTATGCTGGGTGTGGCATAGCGCCATCGTAGTAGAATGTTGGTGAGAAATGCGGGCTAGCACAATCCAGAAGTCTACAACCAGTTGCCCCCCGGGAAAACACAATCATGCAAATGCTGGATAGCGAAAAAATATTGAGTTGCCTGCCATTCACGACCCTCGTCGATGAGCTCGCGGCAATGCATCGCCAACCCATCGGCCTGGTTGATGAAATGCTGATGGAATCAACGGATTCTGATGAAAACACCAGCCATTTTTTTATTCGCACTGGATGGCAACCGGAAAAAGCAGCCGGGGCCAAGATAATCACCGTATTTCCACGCAACAATCAAAAACGTGAATGGCCGTCAATTCAGGCGGTGTATATTTTATTTGAAGGTGTAAATGGGACTCCGATAGCCTGTCTGGACGGCACTGCGCTGACCTGGATTAAAACTGCCACCGACTCCGCGCTCGGCAGTCGATTTTTATCGCGCGAAAATGTGGAAAGCATGCTGATGATTGGCGCAGGCCAGATGGCTCCACATCTGATCAGTGCACATTGCGAGGTACGTCCTTCGTTGAAACAGGTACGAATCTATAACCGCAGTACTGACAAGGCAGAGGCGCTTGGTCAATCCCTGACACTCCGATTTCCACAGATCCGTTTCTCAGCGACTACTGAAATAGAAGCAGCCGTTCGCGAGGCTGACCTGATCTGCTCGGCGGTAACGGTCACCCAACCCGTGATACGAGGCGAATGGCTGAAATCGGGGACCCATGTCGACCTGATCGGTGCCTACACAGCCGATATGCGCGAAGCCGACGACGAATGCCTTCGACGCGGCAGTCTGTTTGTTGACGCTCGCGAAACCACGATTAATCATATTGGTGAATTAATGATTCCGCTGGCACAGGGCGTCATTAGCGAGAGTGACGTATTGGCCGATTTATCCGATCTGTGCCAGCAAGTTCATTCAGGGCGCCAGTCCGAAGACGAAATTACTGTTTTTAAAAATGGTGGAGGCGGACATCTCGACCTGATGTGTGCTCGCATCATTCACCAACATTGCGATCAATCATGAGCAATAAGGTAGAACTCGAAGATATCCATGCAGCCCGCAAGCGCATCAGTCCGTACATTGTGCCATTGCGCATCGCATCATCCGCTACCCTCTCGGCCCAGTTTGACTGCGACATACTACTGGCCCACGAGTATTTGCAAACTACCGGGGCATTCAAATTGCGCGGAGCGATGAATTCGGTGCTGCAACTCGGTAGCGATACTACCGGGGTAACCGCGGTATCAACCGGAAATCACGGCCGCGCACTCGCCTACTCGGCCAGACAGGCGGGAGTTCCCTGCATAATTTGCATGTCGGAATTAGTACCGCAAAACAAGCTCGACGGGATTCGTGCGCTCGGCGCCGAAACCCGAATCATGGGTAAATCCCAGGACGAAGCTGAAATCGAAGCAAATCGACTGGTAGACGAAGAAGGCTTTACCATGATTCCCCCGTTTGACCATCCGCATGTTATCGCCGGTCAGGGCACCCTGGGCCTCGAAATACTGGACCAGGTACCCAATGTCGATACGGTACTGGTTCAGCTTTCCGGCGGTGGACTGATATCCGGAATCGCAGTTGCACTAAAAACTCAAAACCCCGCTATCCGAGTAATCGGCATATCGATGGAACGCGGCTGCGCCATGGCCGCTTCGCAAAAAGCCGGCAAACCGATCGAGATCGAAGAACTGCCAACACTGGCTGATTCGCTGGGTGGCGGTATCGGACTGGACAATGCGCTGACTTTCGATATGGTGCGCGATTATGTCGATGAGATCCTGCTGCTGAGCGAAGAAGAAATTGCCGAAGGCATCCGACATGCCTATTTTAACGAGCAGATCATTATCGAAGGTGGTGGCGCGGTTGGCATTGCCGCACTGCTGGC
>QIJI01000356.1 GCA_003231795.1 Gammaproteobacteria bacterium | reverse complement strand
GATTGTATCTGAGTCCGGTACCGAAGATTTATTTGATCGTTACCGCTTGCCAATATTGAAACGTATGCGGCTACCGATTGGTTCGCAAAATACCATTAGCTTTGCGAACAATGGCGTCCCGACCAGTTCCCTTGTTATCAGAGAAGTCACCGGGCTTTATGCCATTCCTGTGGATGAAGTCTATGCACCAGGCACTATCGAGCAGCTTCAAAATATACTCAAGACAAGCGATATGCCGATATCAATCGGTGGCGGACGCTTCAGCATGGGCGGTCAAACTGCCTGCCCCGGGACACTGCACATCGACATGCGTGGCCTCAACAAGATCATCGAATTTGATCCCGAGCGTCGGGTTATTCACGTTCAGGCCGGGATACGCTGGAAAGAAATTCAGAATCGAATTAACGATTTTGGACTGGCCGTGAAAATAATGCAGACCTATTCGAACTTCACCGTAGGTGGTTCCTTGAGCGTCAATTGCCACGGTCGCTATGTCGGGCTCGGCCCGGTCATACTCTCAGTCAGGTCGATTGATTTACTGGATCATGACGGTGTATTGGTTCGCGCAACCCCTAAAAAGAATAGTAGGAAATTCTATGCGGCAATTGGAGGCTACGGTGCGATAGGAATAATCGTTGCAGCCGAGCTCGAGTTGGCTGAAAACAAACCGATTGAACGTTTAAATCTAAAAATGCCGATCTCGGATTACCCACGATACTTTGCACAATCCGTGCGCGATAATAAAGCGGCAGTTTTTCACAATGCTGACATGATTCCACCGAAGTTCGACAAAATCCGGGCAGTGACATGGCAGGAAACTGATAAACCGGTCAATAAAGCTGTTAGCGAATCCAGATCGAAACTGTATTTGCTGGAAAAGTACATGCTTTGGGCAATTACAGAAACACCTGCCGGACATTTTCGACGCGAGTATATTTACGAGCCCTTATTGTATTTGCGGCAGAAAGTGGTCATGCGCAATCAGGAAGCTGACTATGACGTAGCCGAACTGGAGCCGGTATCCAGGAACAGGGATACCTATGTGTTGCAGGAGTATTTCGTGGCGGTCGATAAACTGCTCGAATTCAGTCACTCGTTGCATCATATTTTGAATCGGTATCGCGTTAACCTGGTAAATATATCGATTCGACACGCGCATCCCGATCCGGGTTCGATGCTGGCCTGGGCGCGAGAGGAGGTTTTTGCGTTTGTCCTTTATTATAAACAGGGAACGCTCGATTATGAGCGGGAATGTGTGGCGGTCTGGACGCGAGAGCTAATCGACGCGGTAATTGCCGTCGAAGGTGCTTATTATTTGCCGTACCAGCCCCATGCGCGATATGACCAGTTTCATGCAGCCTATCCAAAAGCCCGGCAATTGTTCAAGTTGAAGGACAAGCTGGATCCCGATTACCGGTTTCGAAATATATTGTGGGAAAAATATTATCGAACAGATGCGGATCAGCCCTTGCTGACTGGTGAGACTGAAACTTCGGAGTTTATCAGTGTCTACGGCAATATCAGAAGCCGGGATGATTTTTATCGTTTTTTGCAGGTTATCTATCATCTGTATCCGGAGGATAAATTCCATGACTTGATCATTCGTTGCTGTAATCACTATCGCAATGATGCCGAAATTTACCAGGCACTGGCCGATCAACTGGCGACGATAAAATCGAGATTTTCTGATTTCACCTACGCGTTGCCTGCACTCGGCAAACAGAAATCAGAAATGCAGCGACAAACGGTAGAAATATTAAACGGCAGCAGTGAAATCGAAGGATATCTTGAGATAGGCTCTACCGGTCGTTACGTCAAAAAATTAAAGAAGTTGCCCGGTCTTGTCGGTAAAATTTACTTGAGCAATGATAACCGCCCTGATTTTTCACCAGCGGAAATTATGGAACGGGGCGGTCTGGCACAGGTTGGGGAATTCTTTCCACTAAATGATTACGAACAAATACCACAATCGGTTATTGCCGATGGTAGTCTCGATCTGGTGACTTGTTATATCGGGCTACATCATTGTCCGCGAGAAAAACTGGCAAATTACATTTCGTCAATACACCGGGTGCTGCGCCCGTCGGGTCAATTTATACTGCGAGACCACGATGCGGGAAGTGATCAAATGCGAGTATTCTGTTCGCTGGTTCATACCGTGTTTAACGCAGGTCTCGGTGTCAGTTGGGAGGAAGATCGTTCCGAATTGCGCCTATTCGAGTCGGTTGATTTCTGGGTTACGGAGATTTGTCGTGCCGGATTTTCGGATTCTGGACAGCGTTTGTTGCAGGCTAATGATCCAT
>QIJI01000404.1 GCA_003231795.1 Gammaproteobacteria bacterium | reverse complement strand
ATTCAATGAATTTTGCTGCTCCCTTGCCGCTACTACCCATGTCGTTCAATGGGGAGATTCGCATGTTTGGAAAGTAGGGGAAAAAGTATTTGCCATTGGAGGCTGGGAGAAAGCAGACAAACCGGCATTTACATTTAAAACGTCCGAGCTAAATTTTCATTTTCTGAGCGGCAATCCCGGTTATCGACCAGCACCTTATTTTGCCTCTCGAGGAATGAAGTGGATACAACAATACGATGTGTCTGGTAGCGAAGATGAGGAACTAATTTACTACCTGACAGAATCTCACCGCATCGTTTCACTAGGCCTTACCAGGAAGAAGCAAAAAGAACTTGGCCTCAATCAAGTTTAAGGAGCCTCTGATTAATTCTGGATGAATCGGGTTGTGTCCCGGGAATCCCTCCCATACCAGACCCTGGGTGAATTCAGAAATAAGTATACTGAGGTTCCCCTATTTGCCCGATATTTGCCGTTATAGCTACAGCACAGGTTTTGTGGAATGTGAAATTTATCTCTTTGCGAGTGCCTATGGCGCTTGCTAGTATGACGCTCTATTCGGTAAGAAGAAGGTTTGGCGACGAGTGACATCCCATCAGAAACCTTGCTACAGCCTGCAACATGTCTTCGATGACGGACGTGAAACGACACCTTGCGTTTATCAAATCGACAATTATAATCCGGGACAACCGATGGCCCGACGGGATTTCCTGAAGACTTCACTTCTACCTTTGTCTCCACTGGTATTAAGCGCCTGCGGCGGCGGCGGTGGTAGCGGCGGAAGTAGTCAGAATTCGGCCACCGTGAATGCGGAGTTTCGCAACGAGGTGAAAGCGCATTTCGGCATGCGCAAGGCATTGTTCAGCCCCGATGGTCAATTCATCGCCAGCGCTGGTGACGATGCGCAAATCAAAATCTGGCGGCTCGATAATCGATTGCTGACGTCCTTCACGCTTGAGGATGAAATCCGCGACCTCGAATTCGCACCCGATAGCAGCTATATCGCCGTCGCAACGGCATACAACGTTGTGATTTACGACTTAACCAACTTTGGTTTACAGCATACTTTCGATGTCATTGATATCGATCCGGTTCGGGCCTTCGCCGAAGTTCGAAATCTTGCGGTGTCGCCCAGCAATCAGATTATCGTTAATACTACCATGGGCGTTTTTTACTGGACTTATCCCGATGGGATTTACCAGGGTGGTTTTGCGATTACCCAGGGTTTTTCACAATACATGTTGCTACGCCCACAGGGTGACGCTGTTATCGTGGCTGGTGGTGGTGGCACATTCGAGCTTTACGACTTCCCAGCGGGCAACCTGTTACAAACCTTCAGCTCCGGCGGTGCTTTTTTAATCGACCTTAATTTCAGTCCGGATGGCAGCAAGATAGTCACAACCGAATCTGCCGGGCCGAACAGGGTTACGGTTTGGGATTACGCCACTCTGACCCTAAAATTCAGGGTCTTAGGCAGTTTTGATGTTGGCGATATTCACCATTTTCTAAGGTTGATTTTTTCGCCAGACGGCCGGCTGGTCTGTATGGCCAATCGGAATGTCTCGGGCGGTCAAGTGATTCCAACCGCCGTTACGATCGATCTCGATACTGAAACGGTAACCGAAACCAACGGCTTGATCGGGGTCGATGTTATTTCTCCCAACAGGGCACTGTATTTGTCGGATGGACTGCATCAAAACTGGCTCGGCGGCAGCCAGTGCGGGGCAAACCAACCATCCCAGTTAATCCTGGGCAGGTTGGACATGGATGCTGCCAGTCCACGAATTCTCGATGGCTGGCATCTCTATGCACCCGATGCGACAGAATCGACCCGGAATACACGTTTGCACAGCACATTGAATCAGAATGGCGACATCGTCTATGTGGCGTCGTCACCATCGATTGCACTCGAGGCTGGCGCTGTCTGTACCTGTAATACCGTTGCAGGATTAGGCGCTGCCACCGCCCAGAATTGCGGTAGCGGTAGCAGCGGTGGTATCTGCACCTGTAATACCGTCTGTATTTGTGTCCCGGTATATTTCTGATGGAAGGCAATCATCTAACAAACGCGCCTGTTCCCGAACTGATCGATGATCTGTTTGTTATACCGCTGCCCGAAGGTGGTCAGTATTGTCTGTATGCCCCACTACGCAATACCGCGGTCATCGTCAATGCTGCCACGGTTAATTTGCTGGCCGATCTGAAACAACAAGTTGTCCCGCCGGATGATATTTGTACCCTCGAATTGATCGAGTTTTTGACTCGACTGGAATTAGTCGACGCCAGGCCGGTAAAATTAGAGGCAGATA
>QIJI01000189.1 GCA_003231795.1 Gammaproteobacteria bacterium | reverse complement strand
AATCTCGAGCTTGACCCGATCTGGATCGGCAGCGGGTAAATCAAGCTTGTTTAATACCGGGATAACCTCGAGATCAAGGTCAATTGCAGTGTAGCAGTTTGCCACGCTCTGCGCCTCCACTCCCTGCGATGCATCTACAATCAGCAGAGCTCCTTCACAGGCAGCCAGCGAGCGCGATACTTCGTAGGAAAAATCGACGTGCCCGGGCGTGTCTATAAAATTCAATGTATAGGATTTACCGTCGCGCGCCTGATAGTCCAGCGAAACACTTTGCGCCTTGATGGTGATCCCGCGTTCGCGCTCCAGATCCATTGAATCGAGTACCTGGTTTTCCATTTCACGTTCGCTCAATCCGCCACAGTGCTGAATAAAACGATCAGCCAGCGTTGACTTGCCATGATCGATATGGGCGATAATCGAGAAGTTGCGAATTGAATTCATGCGCATGAAAGTTTTGCTGTTACCTCTTTTATAATAACGATAGTGAATCGGCAACCGGATGGGGCGACCGGGGGCGACCGTGACGTAAAAAACCCGCGAAGTTTACGCTATTTAACAGCTCAGCGCCGCTACCATTGCTGGTTCGTCGAAAAAGAAATGGCAGATCTCATGCCGGTCGGAACAAAGTACGGGGACTTTAGTATCGTAGCGTTCAATTAGTGCTGTATCGCGATCGATATCGATCTCACGCCAACTGATATCGGGGTGTTTACGAGTAAATGCCACCAGTGCCTTGCGCATGGCATCGCACAGATGGCAGTGTTCGCGATAGTAGAGGGTTAGCTCCAATCAATCAGTGTCTTTTCAGGAATCCGGGCGAATAGCCAGAAATACCGGCCCGGAGCGACGCTGTACCAGCAGCGCCACCGATTTTCCAGATCTCAAGTCGTCGGTTATCGATTCAAAGTCATTTATCGACTCGATTGCACGATTGTCGATCATGGTAATAACATCGCCTTTAAGAATGCCGGCATCACTCGCGGGACCCAGGTTATCGACTTCAGTCACCTGAACACCGCTTTCAATCTTGAGTCGCTTGCGAACGATTTCACCAATGGCTTCCACTTTCATTCCAAGAGCCGCTTCCTGCCCGGGTTGATCGGCGTCAGGAGTAAAGGCGGCCTGAGTAATCGAATTGGGAAGCTGTGCGATGTTAACCCCGATATTGCGACGCTTTTTATCACGAATCACGGTAACGTCTGAGATTACACCAATCCTGGCTCGTCCCACCAATGGTGGCAAACCGGCGGATCGCATAACCTTGTTGCCATTAAATTCCACAATGACATCACCAACCTCAAGGCCTGCAGCGGCGGCGGGACTGTTGTCGAGCACTTTTGAAACCAACGCACCATGCGGGGTATCCATACCGAAAGATTCGGCCAGTTCCCGCGTTACTTCCTGAATCAACACACCCAGCCATCCGCGAGAAACCGATCCGGTCTCCTTGATTTGATTGGCCACATCGACTGCCATTTCGATTGGAATGGCGAATGACAGGCCCATAAAGCCCCCCGAGCGACTGTATATCTGTGAGTTGATACCTACCACTTCGCCGTCTAGATTAAACAGGGGACCGCCCGAATTACCCGGATTGATGGCGACGTCGGTCTGGATAAACGGAACATAATTGTCAGATGGCAAACTTCTACCTTTAGCACTGACAATACCAGCGGTCACGCTGGCATCAAATCCAAAGGGTGATCCTATTGCCAGCACCCATTCACCGACCTTGAGTTCATCGGAGTCGCCAAACTTCAATACCGGCAGACCCTCAGCTTCTATTTTCAATACGGCGATATCCGAAGCTTTATCTGAACCAACTACTGTCGCGATATATTCTTTGCGGTCGTTCATACGCACGATAATCTGATCGGCGCCGGCGATTACATGATGATTGGTTAATATGTATCCATCCTCGGAGATAATAAATCCGGACCCGAGTGACTGCCCGCCACGACGCCTGCGATTGTTGTCATCCGGATTGAGGAATTTTTCAAACAGTTCACCGAATGGCGAACCGTCAGGTATCTGCGGAATTTTGTACCCTCCCGAATTACTGGGCTTAGCTTTGGTTTTGGTGCTGATATTTACGACTGAGTCCCGGGAATCTTCCACGATTTTGGTGAAATCGGGCAAACCAGCCTGGACTCCCAGTGGCAGGCTGAAGAACACAACCAGGAAAATTATCTGGATTTGCTTGTTGAAAAAACTCATTTTTGTAATCCTTTCAATTTGATTTCGAATATAGTTGTTATGACCGGGATTCGGTCCCCGGGTTCATATGAATATCGATAATTTTGGGCGCCAATAAATCACTGCCTAGC
>QIJI01000249.1 GCA_003231795.1 Gammaproteobacteria bacterium | reverse complement strand
CTGGAACCTTTCAACAGCCAGTTGTGGTTTAGCGTCAAACGTGAATTTGTACAGCTAATTAGCGATCACCTGCAACCCGAACTGGCGGAGACTTTTTACAACTCCGTTTTTTGTGCACTATTTCATCGCGATTATTTTGGCAATGACTACATCTTTGTCCGCAGCGCGGTTTCGACCGAATTCATCGATGCCGATAAACCCTCCTACCATGTCTATTATCCAGCTAAGCGGGGCTTTCGTGCGTCGATCAAGCAGGTACTCATCGATGCCGGGTTTACGCTGCAATATGAAAACATTGATCGTGACGTTCGCAACATCATCCAGGCGCTTATTCAACATACCTTTGAACGCCCTCGTCGTGCCCATCTGAATTTTCAGTTTCAGGTCATCAGCAGTTTATTTTTTCGAAACAAAGCAGCCTATGTCGTCGGCAAGGCGATTAATTCAAACAAGGATATTCCGTTCGCGATCCCCATACTCCACAGCGGTGAAAACTCGATTTACTGTGATGCCATCATAATTGGCACCCGGGGACTAACGCGTTTATTCGAGTTTTCCTATGTTTATTTCATGGTCGATCATCCGGTACCGTCTTCGATCGTTACTTTTTTGAGAGGCTTGATGCCGAATCGCAGCAAGGAATCCTTTTATTCCTCAATCGGTTTCCATAAACAGGGTAAAACAGCCTTCTATCGAGATTTCCTGCACCATTTGAAACACTCCGAAGACGAATTGATTTTTGCACCGGGAATCAAGGGAATGGTGATGGCTGTTTTTACCTTGCCGTCCTACCCGTATGTATTCAAAGTCATCCGCGATCGGTTTCCACCGCCGAAAAAGACTACCCGCCAGGAAGTTCTGAATACTTACCGGTTGGTCAAAATGCATGACCGGGTCGGGCGCATGTCGGATATTCTCGAGTATTCGGATGTAGCCCTGCCGCGTGGGCGTTTCGCCGAAGACCTGCTGGACGAGTTGTACCAGACCTGTGCCAACAGCATTTCCGAAGAAGGCGACCAGATCATTATCAAACACCTCTATATAGAACGTCGCATGGCACCGTTGAACATTGCCGTAACCGAGGCCGACGATAAGTATCTGGCTCGCTTGATGAAAGGTTATGGCCAGGCGATCAAAGAACTGGCCGCAGCCAATATTTTTCCGGGCGACCTGCTACTGAAAAATTTTGGTATCACCGGACAGGGACAGGGACGTGTGGTGTTCTACGATTATGATGAAATCTGCTATCTGACCGAGTGTAATTTCCGCGAGATCCCTGAGGCCCGATATCCGGAAGACGAATTTGCGGCCGAACCCTGGTATAGCATCGCAGCTAACGATATTTTCCCGGAACAATTCGCAACCTTCCTGTTCGCCAACAATCGTGTGCGCCAGGCTTTCCTGAAATATCATGCCGATCTACTGCAAGCTGACTTCTGGATTCAAAAGCAGGAAAATATTCGCGCCGGAGTTTACGAAGACGTATTTCCATATTCGCAAAAAATCCGTTTTCAGCGATAACGAAAACCCCTTTATATCAAGGCTACCGGTGACAGCAAGATACCGTCTTCATCGCTGTAAAGAAATTCACCGGGTCGAAAACAGGCGCCAAGAAAATTAACCTCAAGATTGACTTCTCCCTGGTCTTTCTTGTTGCTACGCGACGGATTGGTCGCCAGCGCCTTGACTCCGATCGCCATCTTACCGATATCGACCGCGTCCCGAATGCAACCGTTAATGATTACTCCCTGCCAGCCGTTTTCTATGGCTGCTGCAGCGAGTATATCTCCAATCATCGCGCACCGCATTGATGCCTCATTATCAACTACCAGCACTTTGCCGTGACCGGCCGAGCGAACCTGTTCCCGAATACGGGAGTTATCTTCGAACGATTTTATCGTCTGGATCTCTCCACTAAAACAGGTGTTGCCACCAAAATCGATCAACCCGGGTAGCACAATTTGCACCCTGCCCTCGTTTTCGTCGCTCAGATCCGCAGTTTTAAATAACATTTATTGGTGACCTCGCATCAAAATTAAGGACGCAGATAGTAAACCATATGCGCCCTGCTTGTGGTGCAAATCGATCTTGCGACTTTAGAACTGATCTTCTTCGGTAGAACCACTCATTGCGGTTACCGAGGAAGCGCCGCCCTGAATGGTCGTGGTGACATCATCAAAATAACCCGCGCCAACTTCCTGCTGGTGCGAAACAAAGGTGTAACCCTTGTCGGCTGCGGCAAATTCGGGCTCCTGAACTTTTTCAACATAGTGTTTCATCCCCTCACCCTGCGCATATTCGTGTGCCAGGTCAAACATGTTGTGCCAC
>QIJI01000361.1 GCA_003231795.1 Gammaproteobacteria bacterium | reverse complement strand
GAGTTACCCAGTTTCATCGAACAGATTCCGTTTGCGCCGGCTGAAATTGAGCGGCTCGAAAAAGAAGAAGGATTTACCCGTTTATAGCGACCAGTCGACTGACTGTATCACCATCACCGTGGAATTCTTCCCCGATTCCAGCGTTTCAATGCGCAGCGGTAACATCGGATTCTCGGCATCGTAGTAATACTTTAATTTTGAATTCGAACGGGTAATCACCTGTTCGTAGATATTGCTTTCGATCTTTTTGCCATCGATATTGACCATGCCCTTGCCGCCGTAAACAAAGCGGGATTTAACCAGTTTGCCGCGTTTGTAAAAATCGACGGTCATACTTTTCAGTTGCTGTTGTCGCATGGCAGCCGCGAGCAGGTGGATGCTCTGAAAATCATAAACATCTTCGCTGATGGGGAGTTGTTTTTGTTTACCCTTGCGTTGTACTTCCAACTGGCCGCTTTCCCAATCGAAAGTCGCGAGTTCATATTTTTTTTCATCCCCCAAATCTGAAGTTACGATTTGTCGCAGCCGGACACCTTTTTCGTGCAGATTGAAAGTAGTTTCCGAAACGGGCTGTTTTTTGGTGAACATCGCGTAAATTCCGCGCGCCTTTGTCGACAGACGCAAACGCCAGCTGTCGCCAGTCTGCTCAAGACTGAGTTTGGTATTTGCGACATGCATGCCACCACTAAAGAGGCTGTAACTGGCGCTGAAGGCGCGCAGCGAGACCGCGCCTGCTGTCGCCGGTATAATCAGCAACAGCAATGCGAAGCTAATCGATAAATTCAAGTGGCTTCTCAAGCTCAACCTGTTCATGTAACACCTGACTTTCGGTAATGATTAATTTGTTTTCGCTGAGCCAGCTTAACAGGCGCGGATACATTCGATGTTCCAGTGCGTGTCCCTTGCGCTGCAGGTCGGCAACCTGATCATCTTGCTCAATCGGGTAGCGACCTTGCAGTAGAATTGGCCCATCGTCAAGCTCTGCCGTAACCAGGTGGATACTGACACCGTGATGGGTTTCCTGATTTTCGAGTGCGCGTTGATGGGTATCAAGGCCCTTATAGGCCGGTAGTAGCGATGGATGGATATTGACAATTCTATTGCGAAACGCGGATACCAGCTCGGCCCCGAGAATTCGCATGAAGCCGGCCAGAACAATATAATCCGGATTGACTGTTTGCAGATAGGCCTGTAACTGTTGATCGAATTGGTCGCGATCTGAAAAATCGCGATGATCCTGAATGTAACATGCAATACCCTGCTTGCGGGCGCGTTGCAATCCGTAAGCATCCGGATTGTTTGAAACTACTGCGCGAATTTCGGCATTCAATTGACCTGCTTCGATGGCATCGATAATCGATTGTAGATTACTGCCATTGCCGGAAATTAATACCACCAGCGCCAGCGGCTTGTTCATACGAAGATTACGGCCTCAGCGTCCGAACGCTCAACCACTTCGCCTATGGTCCAGGCGATTTCGCCTAGTGTTTTGAGTCGTTTCAGGCAATCCTGTTCCAGATTGGCGTCAATCGCCAGTACCATGCCTACTCCACAATTGAAGGTGCGCATCATTTCCAGCGGCTCGATGTTGCCGTTCTTTTGTAACCAGTCAAATATCGCTGGTTGGTGCCAGCTTGAGAGTTCGATCCTGGCGCTCAACTGAGCAGGAAGGAAGCGTGGAATATTGTCGATTAATCCACCGCCGGTGATGTGGGCAATGGCGTTGATCTGGTTTTGCGCGGATAGTGCCAGCAGGTTCTTTACATAAATTCGAGTGGGCGTAATCAGCGCCTGGGCCAATGATTGGCCAGCGCAATCCTGGGACAAATCAGCGCGGGATTTTTCGATTATTTTCCGAATCAGCGAAAAGCCGTTCGAATGTACGCCCGATGATGCCAGCGCGATCAGCCTGTTTCCGGCGCTTACCCGGCTGCCATCAATGACGCGGTCCTTTTCGACAATACCGACACAGAATCCGGCCAGATCGAAATCCCCACGCGCGTAGAGGCCGGGCATTTCCGCAGTTTCACCTCCAATCAATGCGCAGCCAGCCTGGCGGCATCCCGCCGCGATACCCTCGATAACGGTTTGCGCCTGCTCGATTTCGAGTTCCCCGGTGGCATAGTAGTCCAGAAAAAACAGGGCTTCGGCGCCCAGTACCGCAATATCATTGGCACACATGGCGACCAGATCAATTCCAATGCTGTCGAAAATGCCCAGTTCGCTCGCCAATTTGAGCTTGGTGCCGACCCCGTCAGTTCCGGAAACAAGCAACGGATTCCGATAGCGATCCAGTGGTAACTCGAACAAACCGCCAAATCCGCCGAAGCTGCC
>QIJI01000057.1 GCA_003231795.1 Gammaproteobacteria bacterium | reverse complement strand
TTTAAATCAGAATTCTGATGCGCTCTCTCGATTGATTGCTTCAGGCGCTCAAGCCGTTTATCGAGCCCAAGGCCGCCTCCATCACACTGAAAAATACCAACTTGCATTCGCTAGCTCCAACAACCGACTTTCATTTAAGCCATGATATTCTAATCTATAACGACCAGTTGTCGCGGTGCCTTTATCGGAAGTTTGGCGCTATCCTGGGTGAACAAAAGTGTACAGATGTAGTAGGTAATTCCTGACATGCGCGGGCTAAAAAACTGACTTTCGAAGTTGACGCAGGTACCGGGTTCGAAAACTTTATCGGAATCACCATGCGACATTTCGTAGACGAAGTTACCGACCCAATCGGGTGGGAAACCGATACCCAGCTCGTAACCACCGACCCATCCTGCATCTGACCAGATTCCGACATCTTCGTAGTATTTCCGGGTTGTGCTGACCAGCTCGCCGACCGTCAGCCCCGGTCGAAGAATGTCGGCAATCAGATCAAACACAGCGCAAGATTTATTGTGATAATCCAGCACATCGTCGGGTGGTTCCCCGAGATAAAATGATCGCGCAGCATTGGCGTGATAGCGCCAGTACACTCCGCTGACATCGATGTTGACCTGTTCGCTCGGCTGAATCACTTTACGACTTGCCAGCGAATGCCCTGTGTTGGCTTTAAGTCCTGACAGGACCGGTAAAGTAATGGCGGGATTTTCACCACCGGCTTTGGCCATGGCACAAATAATTTCACCGTAAACGTCGAGTTCGGTAACACCCGCCCGGATGGCATTTTTGGCGGCCTCCAATCCGACATCAGCAATTTCAGCCGCCTTTTCGATATAGGAAATTTCCTGTGGCGACTTGATCCACCGCTGTTCACGTAATATATCGCTGCCATCGGTAACCCTGGAACCAGTCGCTTCAAACGCGGCGCGGAATCGCGCGCTGATGGCGGGATTGGGTCTATAGCTGTAAAGCTCCATTCCAATGGTTCCGCCAAGCCATCTTTCGGCTCTGAGTTCGTCGATAATAAATCCGATGCCATCGCGACGATTGTCGATTGGAAAAGTGCGAATGTCGTCGGCGCAGGTCACGAAACGGCACATGATTTGTTCGCTTGGCGTATCGAACATGATGAAGCGGTCATGATCGACATGCATCGCAATCCCACTGGTTGCCGGCCATTGTTTCGGGCTTTGGGCCTGGTACCACTCACAGCTGTAACCGCTGACGTAGTAAAGGCTCTCCGGTGCCGTTAACCACAATAGATCAATTTCGGCGTCGGCCATACGCCTGCGAATAGCGTTCAGGCGGGCGCTGTATTCTTCTGTTGAAAAACCCAGTTCGCGATCCGGGTTGCATTGACCCAATGCGAGGTCTCGGTTTGTTCCCATGGTGGTCTCTCCGGAGGTACAGCGCGAGACTGGTACTCCTTCAATGATATATCTTAGGATGCTCCCTTCGGGCCAGCCAGGAATCGGTTATCTGCGTCGTCGCCTAAAGCGCCTACTGTTGGTGTGCTCCCTTAAATTCGCTACGGCTAAGTCCTGCTGTCGCACGCCTAGCAGCTAACCGCTTCCTGACTGGCTGCATCCTAATATATATCATTGAAGGAGTACTATGGTAAATATCCAAATTTGGCAATTGCGGATAAGACGCGGTTTTAGATAATTAACCCGACAACCCGACACAGGCAGGTAACAGCATTATGCTGACTGAATATTCTTTAACCAGCGTTTGCTTTTTCGGCCTCCCTCTGTGCATCTGCCCCAGTTTAAACCCGTACTTCTCCTCAATGATGTTTCTGAATCAATCCTCACCAATGGGCTGGCAATAGTGGGCGGCTTTTCGAATCAAGTGTAAATCGGTTTCATCGAAATGCAGTCTGAACAATTCTCGATATGCGTGGCTTCTTGCAGAGGCGTTCCCCCCCCCAGTCCAAGATACTCTGCATATGACGTTAACCAGGATTGATCTCCATGTATCGCATGCAGGTCAACAAGAACCTACCGATTGAACCAGACTAATCCCTCCGTCTCCTTTTGCCCTTTAACTTTACTGTCGGGCGCGCAGCGCGCGTTTGGAGAGCACGATGGCGGCGATGACCAGTGCGGCGCCCGCCAGATTGGCCGGCGTGTTCAGCGGCCAGTAGGCACCGGCGGCGCCCGCGATCAGTAATGGGACGGTTAACACGCCAATTGGGCCTTCGGCGTAAAACTGGATCAGGGCGTTGGTGGCGTAGATGCCAAACAATGCAAAGCCGCCGATTTGCAGAACCTCGTACCATTCGCCTGAGATCAACGGCGTGTAGGCGAACATCAGCGGCACGATATAAAGCCCCTTGGCG
>QIJI01000327.1 GCA_003231795.1 Gammaproteobacteria bacterium | reverse complement strand
AAGGAAATTTGCGAAGAAGTCTCGTATCAATGATTCCGGGCGACTGAGGACCTCGGTGCCCCTTGAGGGTGAATATTCCTTGTGGAATCAACGAGCAAGCGAGATCGTGCATAATTTATGAATTTTCCGGGTTAGATGATAGAGACTACAAAACCTCCGCTCTGAAACTTGGTTCCAGCAACGGCCTCAATATCGATCGTTTGAGATCTCCAAATTATTTTCAACTGTACGCCTACTGGCACTACCCATAGAATACGCCAATGTCTGATAACAGTGACAAAATCATCGCAGTAGTTGGAGCCGGCATTGTCGGACTGAGTTGTGCGCTATGGCTGCAAAAAAAAGGGTTTCAGGTCATCCTTACCGATCCAGAAGATCCGGGGTCGGGTACCTCTTCCGGAAACGCCTGTACTATCGCCGAATACGGATGCGTCCCGGTCAACAGCCCGGAACTATTTCGACGCCTGCCAGGTTTGTTGTTTTCCAAAAATAGCCCTTTTTCCCTGGACCCGCTTTACGTCCTGTCGAATCCAGGCTGGATGATCGACTTCCTGCTCAATTGCCGCCCGCACAAGGTAGCGCGGATCATTCGATTATTAGGTAAATTGGTAGCGAAAGCACGCTCCGGGCTCGATCCGCTGCTGGACATGGCACAAGCGCATGATCTGTTATCGCAGCAAGGTTTTATGCACGTCTATCGCGATGATCGCGAATTCGACCGTGCCCGTGCTGCGAATCAGGCAAGACGTGACCAGGGTGTCGAATTTATCGAGCTGAACCCGGGCGAAATTCAGGAGTTGGAACCCAATCTGAAGCTTGCTTTCCAACATGGCCTGCTATTCGAAGGCATTAAACACGTGCTCGATCCGCTTGCTTTGTGCCAACGTTATGCCGATTGTTTTCAGCATAATGGGGGTCGGTTATTGCGCCAACGTGCTGTAGAGGTCAGACATTTACAGCAATCGGTCCAGATCCTGCTCGACAATGGTGATCTGATCGATGCCAATCGCGTCGTGATCGCGGCAGGCGCATTTTCAAAAATGATCGACGGTGTACCTACCAATTTACTAAAACTGGACACCGAACGTGGTTACCACGTGCAATTCAGTAATATGCAGCATCTGGTAACACGCCCAGTGAGCTGGCAGCAGGCCGGTTTTTATGCGACACCAACGAATCTGGGACTGCGATTTGCGGGGACCGTCGAAATCGCCGGTTACAGTAAACAAATAAATCCCCGCTTGGTCCGGTATTTAACCCGTAAAGCGAAAGAAATGTTTGATTTACCCGGACAACCCGACCAGGAATGGCTCGGTTTTCGACCATCCACTCCCGATGCACTGCCCGTCATTGGTTACAGCACTGTTTCGGAATATATTCTATTCGCTTTCGGGCATCAGCATATCGGGCTGACGCTCGCGGGTATCACCGGAAAGCTGATTTCCGAACTGGCTAACGGAGAAGAACCAAGCCACAATATCAAACCATTCAGCTCACGAAGGTTTTTATAGCTGCCTCTAGACTGGAAAATTTATCGCTTTGTTGATAACTGAACAACCATTATATTGGTGGCCGTAGTAACCAGATAAGAAAGGAATCCGTTATGCGATTTGACGACAAGAAAGTAGTAATTACCGGAGGTGTGGGAGGCATCGGCCAGGCGCTGGTCCGACTTTTCGCGAGCGAAGGTGCCAATGTATTATTTTCCGACCGTAGCGAAGAAGACTGCGCCGAACTGCGTGAAACGCTGAAGCGAAAGGAACTCAATACACGATATCTGGCAGGTGATTTGCGTCAGAAGTCTTATTGCGAGACGTTAATTGCACACGCCGCTGAAAATCTCGAAGGCATTGATATTCTGATCAATAACGCCGGAATCATTCCGCGCGGCAATATTCTCGAAACCAATGACGATATGTGGTTCAGCGCGCTCGACGTCAACCTGACCGCGGTCTTCTTCCTGTGCCGTGCCGCCATACCTCATATGCAGCAGGCGGGTGGCGGTGCCATCGTCAACACTTCTTCAACCTGGGGTATTTATCCCGGTCCGGGTCATATTGCCTATTGCACCAGCAAAGCCGCCGTTGCGGCGCTGACACAAAGCCTTGGCCGGGATCACGCTCCCGATGGAATTCGTGTTAACGCGGTTTGCCCCAACGAAGTCAACACGCCGATGTTACGCACCGGGTTTACGCAGCGTGGCATTGATCCGGCAAGCGCGATTGAGAAGCTCGGAAAAACGGTGCCGCTGGGCCATGTGGCTGAACCGGAAGAAATAGCCGATGTCATTGCATTTCTGGCTTCACACGATGCCCGTTATGTTTGCGGTGAAACCATCGAAGTGACCGGCGCCAAGCCAGTTTACGGCTAGGTA
>QIJI01000397.1 GCA_003231795.1 Gammaproteobacteria bacterium | reverse complement strand
TCTGGTGTGTATCAGAGCTAGAGGTCAGCATTTTGTTCACCATTTCGACCGGAAACCAAGCTTCTATTATCGCTTATCCAGTCGAAATAGTTATGTGTTTTAACAGGTTATTCTGTTTATTATCATAGAGTTAATACGTTTCTAAGAGCCGACTATGTAATCCGCAGGTTGTCGCCAGATCAAAGGGCAGGCGGTTTGTCGCCTACGTCCATCACAGCGACATCGCGGTGTGCAAGCAATTGCCACCTTGATATTCGTTATTTGGATTGCACTCCAGCATGAGAGAATTAAATCTGATACCCATATGAATGGAGCTAGTATATCGCTCTGGGCCTCGCTGCCGATGTGACAGTGCGCCGAAGTTTGAGGGAAAATAAATTAGCAAAATCTATGCACAAGCAAGGGCATCCCAAGAAACTTAAGTAAGTGCCATTCTACTCTGACCGCTTTTTCTTAGGAATAATCCCGTCTCGACAAATATTCAGCGGTGACTGCCAATTACTCGCAAAGTCCCGTCGAGAGTCCAGGTCCTGGAATTGACAAAAACGCGTTAGCCAATGATGCGAAATCCAGAAAATTAACAGTGCCATCGCCATTGAGGTCGAAGATGGCATTCGTGCCCAAAAACTCATTCGAAAACGCCGCGAGATCGATAAAATTGACGATGCAGTCATTATTGAAATCGCCATCGCATGCATTGCCATAGCCATCACTATCTGAGTCTAGTTGGCTGGCGTTTGCTACTTCTGTGCAGTTATCCGTCGCATCAGGCTGGCCATCCGAGTCACTGTCACCGGACACCAGCACAATATTATCGAGCAGTGGGTCATCCCCTTCGAAAGCGTATCCTTCTGGCACGAGTATGCGGATACTGGCAGAGTTTGAAAAATCGATTACACCGCTTGAAGGGAGCACGTCCACCGGGTCTTCCGGGTCAATATCCGCAGGGTCAGGTTGGGGTGCAATTCCGCCCAGAACGAAACCGGTTAGCAAGAACGAATCACCTAATGTCACAGGTACTGTGAGCGTCAACTTTGCGCTTAAGTCATCAGGTGCCTGGCTATTAATGATGACAGCTCCGCCGTCAAAACTTTGCGGCTCACCGCCAAATAATGAATTCACTGTGCTGCCAAAATTCGTGCTTACCGGATTATTAACATCATTGAGCGCGCTGCTTAAAAAACCAAAAGTTGTCTGATAAATTAGACCGTCAGCGAGGTTAGCAGGGTCGAAAGTGGTAAGTGCGAGATCGCCTTGAAGTAACATAGTTGGCGCACCGGCATTTATTTCAAAAAGGCCTGACAAATCTATTTCAATCGTAATATCCACGGTATCAGGGGCATCCGGATTTCCAGGTGCGGCCAGAAATGTATCGAGCGTGATAAATCCACCGGTCACAGCGCCAGACACATCGTCGGAGGTTGGATAACTCTGCGCCTGATCCAGATCGTATGCCACATAGCCCTGTATCAGCGCAGTCGAGGAATCTACTCGCATGCTGGTCACCGACTCCATTCCATCGGGCGTTACGACCGGGAGTCTGTTTGGGTTGAGGTCAATAATCTCGCCATCTTCCGCGCTGGATGTTTGATCATCGCCTGCCGAATTGGCCGGTGTGCGCGTCGCACCACCATCTGCTACAACCAGCGGCGACGTTAATAGCAACGCAACCAGCGCGAGTATTGATGAACTGCTGAAAGGGTAAATTCGCATACGCAGACATCCTCGTAGTCAATTCATTGATAGTTACATGGCTAGAATATACCAATTATTTTTTGTCGGCGCACGAACTACCGTGTTGGGAGCAATCCCGGACACCGAGCAATCCCGGACACCCACACAAATCAAACGAATCAGTGACGTACAGATTATTCGAATATCAGTACGCCGTTATCGACCTCGATCAAGTCTCCAGGAGCAAATGACCCGGATAGAATTCACTGTGCTACCGGGTTTTCCAGGCGCTGCTGAATGGCTCGCCTTAGCGGCCGTGCCCCGTAAACCGGGTCGAATCCTGCACCACCCGGCAAATCGCGTGCCGCTTCACTGACTGTAAGGTCCAGTTCACGCTCACCAAGGCGGCGGGAGGGGCCTCTGATCAAACGCATGTTTTACAACTCGTCTTCGCGATTTTTCGCGCTCTGCCAGGCGCGCTCCATAAGCGCAAGGCTTGGGGTCGTAGAAGCACCGGCGATGAGCTCCTCGACTATGGCAAATCGCCGGCTAAATTTGGCCGAAGATTTGCCTACCGCCGCTTCGGCATCTACCCCAATATGGCGACACACATTGACCAGGCTGAACAGTAAATCGCCCATTTCTTCTTCAATGGCCGTCGCTGAATTTTGCGCCATCGCGTCTTTGAATTCACCGAACTCCTC
>QIJI01000251.1 GCA_003231795.1 Gammaproteobacteria bacterium | reverse complement strand
ATGCGGCTACCGGACAGCTTGGCTGCGGAGCCAATCAACCCGAAAATAGTCATTAACACCACGGAGGAGAAAAATAACTGGATGACCACGACTGATCCCCAGAAAAAATCGTCCCACCAGCCAGTTAATGCTTCCATGAGAATTCCATAAGCCTATCTTTATTACGCGTAGAAATTCGGCCTGAATCGATGTTCGTCGCTTTATTAAGATGACCAAAAAAATAGCGACGGAAGCTAGGTACTGCTTCCGTCGCCAATTTTATCACCGGAGAGGAACTCGGCCCTATTTTTCTGTTTAGAGCGGCTTGTGTATGGCGAAGGGGAAATACTTGAGTGCATACTTCTCCAGCGAACCATCGTTTGAAAGCATTGTTACTGCTTTGTTCAAGCGCGCAAGCAATTCATCGTTACCCTTGCGTAGTCCGATGCCAACACCGATACCGAAATACTTGACTTCGTCGATCGGGGGGCTGACAAATTCGAATTTTGCGCCATTTTCCTTGCTCAGGAATTTCAGGTGTGCCTTCATCGGATTGGTCATGATCATATCGGTACGGCCATTCTGCAAATCGATGTACATGGTTTCCGACGAATCGTAAAACACTATGTTGGCTTCGGGCACCTTGGCGGCGAACCAGTTGGCATAGGTGGAAGAGCGCTCGAGTCCTACCTTGAGGCCGGCAAAATTGGCCGCATGCGCCATGCCCATACTATCAAACAGATCGTATCCCGCGTTTTTCGGGCCTACCAGGCGTCCTACGGAAATACGGTAGGGGACTGAAAAGTCCATCTTCTCCTTGCGCTTGTCGGTGATCGACATGGATGCAACCACGAGGTCAAACTTGTTAGCCAGCAACGCCGGGATCATGCCACTCCATTTCTGGCAGACATATTCAACTTCTGCGCCGATCAGTTCGGCCACACCATTGGCGACATCGACATCGTAGCCGGTGAGTTCGCCTTCGGCAGTTCTATAGTTAAACGGAGCGTAGGTACACTCCATGCCGACACGTAATGTCTCGTCTGACGCGGATTGGGACGTACCCATTCCGATTACTGCCAGCGCAAAAGTGACGGTTAAAAGGGAAGTAATTTTTTTCATTGTGGAATGTCTCCTGTTAATTTACTTAAAATATTTATTATTATTTGACTCAAGGTCAAAAATTTACCGTTACAATTCCAATATTAGCTAATTTTACCTCGCATTGTACATCCCCCCTTAGGAGGACAACAACAAAGTTATGTATTCGAGTGAGGCTATCTCAAGCTATCCGCAATAACTTCGAGCGTGCGATCCACTTCTTCCATGGTGTTGTAGTGGGCGATACCCACTCGGACCACGCCGCCCGTTTCCATCAATCCGAGCTGTGATGCGGGCTCAATGGCGTAATTGTGGCCATCCCAAACATAGATATTTTGCCGGGCAAGGGCAGCGGCAATATCACTGGGACTGTTTCCTTCAGCGGTAAAGGAGATAGTCGGAACCCTGCGATCCATCGCACTAGCGTCGGTAATGCCGTGAACGGTAACGCCAGGAAGCGCCTGCAAGCCACTAATCAACTGTTGCGTGAGTGGCAGTTCGTAATCACACAGGAATTGCATGCCCGCACAGACAAGCTGGCGACGCTCATTGCCAGCCGCGCTGAAACGTGCGCGATACGACTCGTCTGCCAGCGTTTTACCCGCCCAGGCGAAGTAATCGACCGTTGCAGTAACCCCAGCCATTGCTTCATGGCTCAGGGTACCCAACTCAAAGCAATCAGGTAGATCGGAGCCTGCCGCGCGGACTTTATAGGGGTCGAGAGATTTTAAAACTTCTTCGCGCCCCCACAACACACCCATATGTGGACCAAAAAACTTGTACGGCGAGCAAACCAGGAAATCACAACCGATGTCCTGAACGTCGATAATTCCGTGCGGCGCATATTGAACCGAATCAATATAGACCAGTGCTCCGGCCGCGTGAGCCTTTTCGGTAAGACTTTTCACATCATTAATCGTGCCGGTCATGTTGCTAGCGTGGTTGAGGCAAACCAGTCTGGTACGATCGCTGATTAATTCATCAAGCCGGGTAATATCGAATTCGTAGGTATCGGTATCGAAAGGTAACCACTTGACGATGAGGCCGTGATCGCGAGCCATCAACAACCAGGGCGAAACGTTTGCGTCGTGCTCGATACGGGTCAGAATAATTTCGTCACCTTCGTTAAACAGCAACCCAATAGAACGTGCCATGTGAAAGGTAAGCGATGTCATATTCTGCCCGAAGATCATTTCCCGGGGTGAGCCGGCATTGACAAAATCCGCCATCGCCTGATGGGCCTGGTCGAACACTTCGCCGGCCTTTATCGAAGTTTCAAATGGACCACCCAGATTGGCGTTGCAATTGATCAGGCAATC
>QIJI01000205.1 GCA_003231795.1 Gammaproteobacteria bacterium | reverse complement strand
GGTATCGACCTGACGGTACGCGATCTCGATACGACAATTGCACGGCCATTTCTTGACGCTGGTGCCAAGTGGGCCAGTAGTCCCCGCGAAATGGCACAAAACGTGGATGTGGTGATCACCTGTCTACCAAACCCGGTGGCCAGTGCGACGGTAATGGAAGCCGAAGACGGAGTTCTCGCTGGACTCGCACCGGGTAAGATCTGGGCTGAAATGAGCACCACCGACAAGGATGAGGTTTTGCGCCTGGGTGCGAAAGTTAAAGCGGTTGGTGCTGAATCGGTGGATTGCCCGGTTTCAGGTGGCTGTCATCGAGCGGCGACCGGCAATATCGCTATTTTTGCCGGTTGTGAGCGGGCAGTATTCGAAACCATGTTGCCGCTGCTGACCACCATGGGGCGGCAAATATTGCATACGGGTGAATTGGGGTCTGCCTCGGTGTTGAAAGTAGTCACTAATTACCTCGCTAGTGCGAATCTGCTTAGCGTGTGCGAGGCACTGGTAACTTCGAAAGTTGCCGGGATGGATTTAAATACTACTTACGAGGCTATCCGGATCTCGTCCGGAAATTCTTTCGTTCATGAAACCGAAGGCCAGGTCATTCTGAATGGCAGCCGTGATATCAGCTTCACCATGGATCTGGTGTGCAAGGATATAGGGCTGTTCAACGAGGTCGCCAGACGCGGTGGGCTGGAGCTGGAGCTGGCTGAAAAAATAGAGCAGATTTTTGAAGATGGACAGCAACGCTACGGCTCACGTGAGTTTTCGCCGAACATTATAAAACGTCTCGAGGAAGCAGCCGATATCGAAGTGTTGGCACCAGGCTTTCCAGCGGAAATGCTCGACGATGAACCCGAGGAACCGGGTTACGAGGTACAGGTTAAAGGTCGATAGTTTCGTCATACTGCATAGGTTTCCCCGTCATCCCTAAATTCTTCTCCGTCATCCCCGCACAGGCGGGGATCTTGTGACGCCGTCATCGCAAGGTCCCCTCCTTCGAGGGGATGACAGAGCAATGGGTGCGGGAATGACGATGGGGAGTGTGTGGAAAAGCAGCATTAAAGCCCCGGCGTATAAATTTGATCAAACGCCCCGTCCCAATTGGTTCCATTGGGATATACCGAATCGAGATAGTCGGCCCCGGCCAGCGCAGTTG
The DNA here is from genome assembly GCA_003231795.1 of Gammaproteobacteria bacterium. GTDB lineage: Bacteria > Pseudomonadota > Gammaproteobacteria. Next base: position 1,251 of record QIJI01000205.1, on the reverse strand, counting down.
AACGCCAGTCCATCGGATCACTACCCTGATTCTGTTCCTGACCGGCAAAACCATCGACAAATACCGCATTCAGCAATTCATTGCAGCTATCGTCGAGCTGGGCGCATTTAGTACCGCTAAAATAATCAGATTCGAGCGACAAGGCACCAATAATCATGTCCAGCGAAGGATTGAACGGAATCCAGCTACCGCCACTGGGCTGTGTATTGCGAGCGCCGCGATAGCGGGACTGAATTACGGTTTTGTTGATGTACTCCCAGTCCTGATCGAGTTCAAAGAAATAGACGTCGCGTTTGGTAAAAACGTAATTTCCGAGATGATTGTTGTGGAACAGATTGACGATCAAGGGTAAGGAAATGTTCTGTATCTCTTCAATTGCCGCTCCGTTACCGAGCAGATCCGAAACCGTAAAAAATTGTATTTGCGGGGTTTCAGATACACCGGGTAATGGCAGAAACTGGGCGCTCATGTCAATCAAACCGCGCGCAGTGAATACCCGACTCAAGGGGCTTGCGGTTTCATCACGAGTAACCTGGATTCTGAATCCGTCTGCCCAGGGGTTTAGATGGTCGAAACGTAGAAACATATCGGCGCTGCGTTGTTGCGAATTGAAATCGAAATCCATCCGCATCATGACCGGATCGTCCGGGTCGCGATCGACAGCATCGATGACGCTGGCGTCCAGTATCATGCGACCGCGCGCGTCATCTTCATCGTTTTTTTGCCAGGATATATAAAATTGCGCATTTGAAGCAGCGGTCGGCGGAAGGCTTCGATCATAACCGTAGTACAAACGTATCGTCACCTGGCTAGCTGATTCGGCGATCACTGAATAATGCGTCGGATCTTCCGCGTCGTAATTTGAGGCCAGGGTATCGTTATCGGTTTCGATGATCATGCCGTCCTGGCGTACCACAGCGGAAAGATCGATTAGCAGATCTGCAATACATGTCCAGGTTGCCATGATAGAGATCATGAAGCGGGTGGTTTCGTAGCCGTTGCGAAAAGGGTCGTTGTCATCATCAGGGCCGAGGTAACTGCAGGGTTCACCGCTACCGTTACGATTTGCAAGCTGGGTGATTTTTTCGGCAATCGCAGGTCGTGCTACCCCCGAACCCCCGGTCAGACTATCGGGCAGGTGCAATCGTAATGACAGGTTGTCGGCCGTGCTGTCGTCACCGCCGGATGATGATCCGCCACCACAGGCAGACAACAAAAAGCTCAATAGCACGACGGTGAGGAGAGGGTAGG
>QIJI01000244.1 GCA_003231795.1 Gammaproteobacteria bacterium | reverse complement strand
TTCACGGTCGGATTGAAAATGGCGGTCAGATCAGCGGCCGAATGCATAATGCCACCCAGTGCCTTGTAAGCCAGTGCAGATAATCCGAGACCCCGGGCATCTTTACCGCTTGTGGCAAACAGGTTTTTCTTGCCCGCACGATCCCATAGCGAGACATGCGCATGACAACCATTCCCGGTCAGGTGGGTAAATGGCTTCGGCATGAAGGTAGCGCGCATACCATTTTCTTCAGCGATAGTTTTTGCCATAAATTTGAAAAACACATGCTTGTCGGCAGTTTTCAACGCATCGTCATAGTCCCAGTTCATCTCAAACTGGCCATTGGCATCTTCATGGTCGTTCTGATAGGGGTTCCAGCCCAGCTTGAGCATCGAATCGCAGATGGCGCCAATGGTCGGATACTGTCGCATCAGGGCCTGCTGGTCGTAGCAAGGTTTTTCCTGGGTATCGGCAGGGTCAGCCAGCGATTTCCCGTCCGGGGTAATCAAATGGAATTCGCATTCAACACCGGTCTTCATGCGGTACCCCTTTTTCTGAGCTTTTGCGAGCTGACGTTTCAAAGCGACCCGAGGCGAGGCTTCTACTTCTTTACCATCCATCCACAAATCAGCAGCAACCCAGCCGATTTCCGGTTTCCACGGCAACTGAATCAGGCTGTCCGGATCAGGTACGCCAAACAAATCGGGGTGCGCCGGGGTCATATCGAGCCATGCCGCGAATCCGGCAAAACCAGCTCCGTCTTTTTGCATGCCCTTGATTGCTCGTGCCGGTACCAGCTTGGCCCGCAACGAACCAAACAGATCCACCCAACTCACCAAAAAATATTTTATCTTTTTAGCTTTAGCAATCGCTTCAAGATCTTTAGCCACTAGTCTGCTCTCCTACTTGATGTTGATGTCTCTATTTAAATTTGTACGTATCTAGAAATTCTGTCCCGGGATCCATTTGGTTCCTGCCAAAGGCACGCCTGCCATGGCTGCCGCCTCAATGGTCAAGGCTACCATATCTTCCGGCTCAAGGTTGTGCACATGGCTTTTGCCACAGGCGCGAGCCAGGGTCTGGGTTTCGAGTGTCAGACAGTTCAAATAGTTGGCAATGCGGCGACCTCCGAGTTCGGGATCGAGATTCTTTGCCAGTTCCGGATCCTGGGTAGAAATACCGGTCGGGTCGCGTCCATCCTGGTAGTCATCGTAGTAACCGGCCGAGGTTCCGAGCTTGTTGTACTCGTCTTCATACTCGGGGCTGTTGTCGCCCAGCGCGATCAGCGCCGCAGTTCCGATTGAAACCGCATCGGCACCCATCGCAAGTGCCTTCGCGACATCGGCGCCGCTACGAATTCCACCGGAAACAATCAACTGTACCTTGCGGTGCATATCGAGTTCCTGCAGCGCCTCCACCGCCATACGTACCGCGGGCAAGGTAGGAATGCCGACATGCTCGATAAAAACATCCTGCGTTGCAGCAGTGCCGCCCTGCATACCATCGACAACGACCACGTCAGCCCCCGCCTTGACCGCGAGCGTGGTGTCAAAAAAGGTCCGGGCAGCGCCTACCTTAACGTATATCGGAACCTGCCAGTCGGTGATTTCCCGCAGCTCACCAATCTTGATTTCGAGATCGTCGGGACCGGTCCAGTCCGGGTGGCGACAGGCGCTGCGTTGATCGATACCTTTCGGCAGATTACGCATTTGCGCGACACGATCACTGATCTTCTGTCCCAGCAACATGCCTCCACCGCCGGGTTTCGCGCCTTGCCCGACCACTACTTCGATCGCATCAGCCTTACGCAAGTCATCGGGGTTCATTCCGTAACGCGACGGTAGGTACTGGTAAACCAGTTTGTCGGAATGTCCACGTTCTTCTGGAGTCATACCACCATCGCCGGTGGTAGTACTGGTACCCATGATGCTGGCTCCGCGACCGAGCGATTCTTTCGCCTGCGCCGACAGTGCGCCAAAACTCATACCCGCGATAGTCACGGGAATTTTGAGCTCAATTGGCTTTTTGGCAAAGCGGGTTCCAAGGGTGACACTGGTATCGCAGCGCTCACGATAACCTTCCAGCGGATAGCGCGACATGCTGGCTCCGAGGAACAGCAGGTCGTCAAAATCAGGAACCCGACGTTTGGCGCCGAAACCACGGATATCATAAATACCCTCGCGCGCAGCGCGCTGAATTTCAGCAATCACATGGCGCGGGAAAGTGGCGGATTCGCGCAAGCGAGATTTCATTTCGTCGTTGTCCATTAATACTCTCCGGCGTGATCGATATTGAAAGTGTAAAGTTTGCGTGCCGATCCGTAGCGTTTGAAAGCGGAAACATCGGAATCGTCCATTCCTGCAGACTTTAGCAACGATTTAAGTTCTTCGATGTGTTCGGCTTGCATCGGTTTTTCGATGCAATC
>QIJI01000516.1 GCA_003231795.1 Gammaproteobacteria bacterium | reverse complement strand
GATTGTCAGCAAACTGGTGATCATGCCCGATATTGAAATGCGACTTGAAGCATTCGTGCGTTTGGCGCACGGCATTGTTATCTTCCCGGGCGGTGTCGGAACCGCAGAGGAACTGCTGTATTTGGTCGGGATTTTGTCACACCCGGAAAACCAGAATATCCCTTTTCCCCTAGTGCTTTCGGGTCCGGCGCAATCCGCCGACTATTTTCAACAACTTGATGGTTTTATTCGGGCGACCCTGGGCGAGGCCAGTGCGAGCAAATATCAAATTATCATTGATGATCCCCGTGCGGTGGCGCGGCGACTCCGTGAAGGCGTCAGTTGGCAGGCGGAGTATCGTTTGAGTCGCCACGAAGCCTTTCACTATGATTGGGAACTTGTCATTGAGCCACCATGGCAACAGCCCTTTGTTCCGACCCACGCGGCCATGGCAGCGTTGAAAATCAGCCGTTCCCTGCCGGTGCATGAACTGGCAATTAATTTACGCAGATTATTTTCAGGCATCGTCGCCGGGAATGTGAAGCAGCAGGGCTTGTGTGCGGTTAAAGCACACGGGCCATTTATTATTCACGCTGAAGCAGAGCTGATAAAGCCATTGGATGATTTGCTCAATGCTTTTTTTCAGCAGGGTCGGATGGTCCTGCCGGGACGGAGCTACAGCCCGTGCTATCGGGTAGAGTAAAACCTGCATGGGTCATTCGCGCCGGGTGGTTGTCCGTGATAACCACACCGACTGTATTCGATGGCGTATCGTCATCCGAGAAAGTTGTGGTTTGCTGGATACTTACGAAATAATTGTGGTTGTCCCGTAGTAAAATAAGAAACGGTAGAGAGAACTTCTCTCAAGAGTATTTACACGAATTTTGTTACGAGAGTCGAGCCATAAAGATTAGTAGGCTTTTGTTTAGTGTAACTATTATGAATAATCACGTGCCCCTGGCTGACCAAGGTTGGAACGGGAGACTTTTACAGTGAAACACTTAAAATTGGACTTTCTGCAACGCTGGAAGCTGCATGAATAGTGAAAATGGTGGGCCCTCCCCGACTTGAACGGGGGACCTGCCGATTATGAGTCGGATGCTCTAACCAACTGAGCTAAGGGCCCATTTTCATTTAACCAGGAGCAATTTTTCACATCTTACTGCTTAGACGCTGTGCTTATGAGCCCACTGCTCTAACCAATTGAGCGACAGGCCCACTTTTACTAAACTTGGACTAACTTTTACTATTCTACTACTTGGCCCCTTCCATTATGAGTCGGATGCTCTAACCAACAGCGCGATAGGCCCACAAAACGACAGCGATTTTACGTGAACTGCGGGTTACCTTCAATAGTCTTTGCTTTCCATCAAGGGGCTTACTGTTGGACCGTAACCGGCCGACAGTTTTGCCCACAGTCAGGACAATTTAGCTTTCGTCGAGGAAACTACGCAGGCGATCGGAGCGTGACGGGTGGCGCAATTTGCGCAACGCTTTGGCTTCGATTTGCCGGATGCGCTCACGGGTTACGTCGAACTGTTTACCAACCTCTTCGAGGGTATGGTCGGTATTCATGTCGATACCAAAGCGCATTCTCAATACCTTGGCCTCGCGTGCCGTTAATCCGGCGAGTACCTCACGGGTGGATTCTCGAAGGCTTTCCTGAGTGGCGCTATCGACCGGCATTTGCATGGTGTGATCTTCGATAAAATCGCCCAGGTGCGAATCTTCGTCATCGCCAATTGGAGTTTCCATGGAAATGGGTTCCTTGGCAATTTTCAGAACCTTGCGGATCTTGTCCTCGGGCATCTCCATGCGTTCAGCGAGTTCTTCCGGTTGCGGCTCTCGCCCCATTTCCTGGAGCATGTGTCGCGAGATACGATTGAGTTTATTAATGGTTTCGATCATATGCACTGGAATTCGAATCGTGCGTGCCTGATCGGCAATTGACCGGGTAATCGCCTGGCGAATCCACCAGGTGGCATAGGTCGAAAATTTATAGCCTCGACGGTATTCAAATTTATCCACAGCTTTCATCAGGCCGATGTTACCTTCCTGGATCAGATCGAGAAATTGCAGCCCGCGGTTGGTATATTTTTTGGCAATCGAAATAACCAGCCGCAGGTTGGCTTCAACCATTTCCTTTTTGGCTCGACGCGCACGTGCTTCACCAATGGACATGGCGCGATTAGCGTCTTTGACCTCCGGGATGGTCATGCGGCAGGTTTTCTCAATATTGGTGAGTTTGCGTTGAGCGCGCAGGATATCCTCTGAAAATTCTTGCAACACCTCCGCGTATTCATCACCACTTTCCAGGTGTTCGCTGAGCAAGTTCGGGCTGGTTTCATTACCGGGGAAGGTTGAGATAAAGACCTTGCGCGGCATCCCAGCTCGGTCGATGCACATTTTAATCACCAGGCGTTCCTGGGTTCGAA
>QIJI01000305.1 GCA_003231795.1 Gammaproteobacteria bacterium | reverse complement strand
CCGCTTCATGGTTCCGGTGGCGGGGTGGGAATAGCTGTAGACGAATGTCTTTTTGCCTAACGGAGTGATTCTGACCCGCAGGCCGGGATTGGAAGAATCACCGTACTCCATTGTCTCGCTATCGGGCTTGACGTTCTTGAGCCAAGTATCAGTAATATTGTTTTTCATACGTGATGCCATTGCTGTCGCTCCTCATTTTCCAAATATCCATGGTATATCCATGGTCAAGTGTCGAGTTCCCCTGATACGGGATGATATTGGAAGATGATTATATAGACAGTCATAACCATGGACAAGGTCAGTTGCTAAACCCTTATAAACAGCGACTTAAGTTACTTGGGACAAAGAAAAAGCCCCTAAAACAGGGGCTTTAAATTGGTGCCGGCACCACGAATCGAACGCGGGACCTACTGATTACAAGTCAGTTGCTCTACCAACTGAGCTACGCCGGCATGTTTATTGTGTGTTTACCACCATTACGGCAGCAAACTTATACTTTTGGCAGATCCTGCCAAGGGCGCGAATTCTATGTTTTTCGACCTAACTTGGCAAGCACTGGGTCGGAATCTGGCTGATTCCGGCGTCAAACTCAGGATCGTCGAGTAATTGCTGCAATTCGACTTCACTCGATTGCTCGCCGTATAACCAATAGATGGTGCGTTCGCGATAACGGTTTTCGGTTTCTACCTTGAATTTCATTTTTGCAATTTTGTCGCGCAGCCCATCGGCATTCTTTTTCAATCCGAATACCCCCAGTGAAAGCAGATACTTCTGATCTTCATAATTGATAATGATATGGTCGCGAATTCCCTGGTTCGACAGATCATCCGCGGTTCTGGCGGCTTCTTCGCGTGACTGATGCCCGCCAATGAATACCATGACCCCGAGATATTCTTTCTCGAGATTGGACTTGAGCGCTGTTTTGACTTTCTTTGCGCTGTAACGCCCGTTGACTTCAGTCGCGAGCACCTTGTCCTTGAACGGACCGATGGTATAGCACACCCGCTTATCGCTGGTGTCTTCGATTACCAATGGTTCCGGTTCGGCTTGCGCCTGTTGTTCAACTTTAGCCACCACTTCCGTTTCAGTGATTGCTTCAACATTGGCATCGGTTAACAGTTGCAATGACTCGCCCGCCGGAATATTGCGACTTTGAGCAAACATCTGATCGTAAGGGATAAGCCACTGAAACGCGGCAAAGGCGATATTTACAATTAACAATAATCCGAAAAAAACTTTCATCTATTAGCCAGTCGGTACATTCCCTGAAATACAAGGTCCGGAACAATTCTATCGTCCTTTCCCAGCCTTCGCTGTATTTGCCCGGCGTCACCGCCGCAGAGCAATCTGGACGAAGCGCCAACTCGGTCTTGCCAGCGTTCCAGCAACAGGGGCAAGTACTCAAGCGAATTGTGTGTGTAGTCTATATGAATCGCCTGCTCGGTTGAACTACCAGGCACATCGCTATGACCGATAGCCGGATCATCAAAATTAATGTGGCTGAATATCTGTCTAAATCGATCAATCGAGGTGTTGATTCCAGGCAGGATAGCGCCCCCAAGATGTTGTCCATCGGCACGCAACAAGTCAACCGTTATGGCACTGCCTGCATCGATCACGATGCAATCGCCGTCGATCAACTGTGACGCCGCGATTAGGGTGAGCCATCGATCGACACCGAGTCGTTCTGGTTGGTCATAACCGTTGGTGACTCCCATGCAAATGGCTTCGCTGCAGTAGCGTGTCACGCGATCTTCGAAGCAATTTTGCAGATTTTGGTCGAGTTGCGACTGACGCGTGTTATCGAGCACCGAGGCGAAGTAGCAATGCGACGCTGACAGGGAAAGCAACCAGTCTCTCAGCCGACCATTCCAGTGACCACAATAACCACTGACAAAACTGGCGCGCAGCTCGCCTGCCTGCCAATATTGCGCCTTCAGTTGACGGTTACCACAATCGATCAGAATCATGTATTCACCGCGCGCAGTGAAATTTCGGCGGATGAAAATTCTTCCAGGCCATTACCGGTTTCAAGCAACAGTAGTCCCTGCTGTGAAATACCTCGACTGATTCCTTTGCAACTGCCGTTCGGGCTAATGACTTCAACCTGCTGATCGTGGAAAGCATCGAACTGGCAAAATTCGTCAGCCAGGGCGGATGCCTTTGTCGAATCAAAGCTGCGGATCGCCGCTACCACGGCTTGCACACATTGAATCAACAGCTCACTACGATCAATCTTCCGCTGGCTGACAAGCTGCAAGCTGGTTGACGGCTGGGGAATTTCGGCATGATGTTCGTTTTCCATCAATACGTTCAGGCCAAAGCCGATCACAAATAAAAACGAATCGTTATCTACAGGTCGTGACTCAATCAGAATTCCACCCAGTTTCGACCCCTGAAACATCAAATCATTGGGCCATT
>QIJI01000368.1 GCA_003231795.1 Gammaproteobacteria bacterium | reverse complement strand
TGCAGGGTGCCTACAGCGTCAGAAAGTTTTGCCAGAAACTCGATAAAGTGCCGTTGATTGTCGTTTCTGCCGACGAAAGCCCGTTGGTCATTCATAGTTGTATCGAAGCCGGTGCTTCCGGTTACGTCACCAAGTCTTCACAAGGCGAGAGTATTTTGCAGGCAGTCAGGCAGGTATTGTCCGGTGCGGAATATATCCCCTTGTGCGCACGTCCGGACAGAAACGATGCGTACTACGAATTCAACGAAAAACAAATGCAAATGCTGGGGCAATTGGCGGAAGGTAACAGCAATAAAGAAATCGCCAAAGCCATGCATCTCACCGAAGGCACGGTGAAACAATATGTTACCCGTCTGCTGAGAATTCTGAAGGTCGACAATCGCATGCAGGCGGGACTGAAAGCGCGTGAATTACTCGGTATCGGAATTTCCAGATCGCAATAGTTGCGAATCGGCAATCCCGTTGCGTAATTCGAACGGCGCTACCGGTTTCAGCAGGATGTTAACCTGCTGTTTGCGGGCGTTACCGATAATCGATTTATCGGTATCGCCGGTAACAATGATGGCGGGTATCCGCTCGGCAAATCTTTCCCGCAGTGTCGCAATTGCATCCAGGCCGCTTTGTTTATCGCGCAGGCGATAATCGCTGATGATCAAATCAGGTGACGGGTAGGCAAGGCCATCCAGTTCCTGGCTAATGGCAGACAAACTACCTCCGGCGAGTAGTTCACAACCCCACTGTTTCAGCAATGTCGTGGTGGCCTCACGTACCGCAATTTCGTCTTCGATAAAAAGAATGAACAGTCCTGAAATATCCCTGCGCTGTTCGAAACCAGTCTCTTCGATGTCGGTTACTGGTAACTGGGATTCCATGGCCGAAATTCTAAAGCAGCTGCCCCGGTCGATTTCACTGTACAACCGCAGGTCATGATTTAATAGCTTCGATAGTCGCTGGACGATTGCCAGACCCAAACCCAGGCCTTTGTTGCGATCCCTCTCTGGATTGTCGCGTTGATAAAACTCGGAAAAAATTTGTTTATGCTCAGCAATCGGAATACCACAGCCATTGTCCCTGATTTCTATTCGAACCTGATGCTTAACCTTGCGGGCCGTGACCAGGATTTTTTTGGCATGACTGTGTATCAGCGCATTGCTCAACAGATTTCGGATCATTCGACCGAGTAACAATCTATCGGTATCGATAAATATGGACTGCAATCGCACCCGCATCTCGATATTCCTCTGATCGGATTGCTCCCTAAATTCCTCACTAAGACTGTTCACCAAAGATTTCACGTCTACCCGATCGTGATCGACGATGATACTGCCGGCATCGAGGCGCGAAATATCCATCAGCGCTTCCAGTAATTCCTTAAGCACCGCGCTGGATTGGCGTGATTTTCGCATCAGTTGCCTGTGCTCATCGTCTTGCAGCATATTGTCAAGTGCGCCCAAATATAGATCCATCGCGTGCAAAGGTTGGCGCAAATCGTGACTGGTTGCCGCCAGAAATCTCGATTTGTCGGTATTAGCCTTTTCGGCAATATCTTTCTGCCGTTTCAGATTTTTCAGCAGGTCGAGATTTTCAAAACGCAGTTGTATCGAGTCGGCCAGATTGCGATTGACGACAAACGAGTACCCCAGCAGCACCGCGATAAAAGCAAACACCAGGTACCCTATGAGTACTAACCCGCCTTCGTCCTGGATCAGCATAACGTAGGCCAACGGCAACATGGTCGGCAGGCAATAGCCGAAATAGGCCGGGATAAAGGTAGAAAGCGGAACCAGGCTTCCGGCACACATTCCGGTGAGTACGATCGAAACCAGTAAAACCGTTTCGAGCTGGTCGATATCCAGAAATAAAACCGCAATCGAGCCCCACAGGATTCCCGACAGAAACGATGAAATAGCAAAAGCAAACCCCCAGTTCAACACCACCGTCCCTTGTGGATCAGATTTTCTAAACAAAATCACCATTGCAGTCCGCGCGAGGGTAAGGATTACAATTAAAACGACCCAGGTTATTACGATTGGATCAGGTACCCTTCCCCAGAAAAACCCGGCGACGATGGTCATGGCAAAAATTATTCCGAGATAAATGATCGGTGACTGTTGATACAGGGTGCGAACCTGTTCATGGTTTATCGCGGTATCGAATCGATCTAAAATATTCATAATCAAATGGCTGGTTCTGGTGATAGTAATACGATCAAGCAGGGTAAGGCGAAGATTTAAAGCCGCGGCACCACTGGGTGGAATAGTGAAAATAGGGTGTTAATATTTCATATACTCGACCCTCATACAGAAGTGGACCCCATAGACTGTACAGCTGATAGTCGAAGTTAAGGAGTTATTTTCTGTATTATTATCTTCAAAGAAAAGAGGAATGCAGAAAATGAGTAAGAAACGCAGAAATCATTCACC
>QIJI01000140.1 GCA_003231795.1 Gammaproteobacteria bacterium | reverse complement strand
TGATTTGAGACGTCGAAATCGATCGAATCAGGGGTTCAATCGATTAACGCGGCAGTTGGCATCAACAGGCTGCAATGATTCCGACTTCTACCAGTAGATCGGGGCTGGCCAGGCGAGCTTCGATACGGGCCCGGGCTGGCGCGTTGCCTTCAGGAACCCACGTGTCCCAGACTTCATTCATTTGCGAAAAGTGACCGATGTTGGCGATCCAGATTTGTGCTGACAATATTCTGGATTTATCGGAACCGGCCTCTGCCAGTAGCTTATCTACCTTTGCCAGCACTTGTTCGGTTTGTATCGTGATATTTGCCGATGCGTCGGCGGCAACCTGACCGGCGAGATAAGCGGTATCGCCGTGAATAACAATTTGACTCATACGTTGGTTGCCGTGGTGACGAGTAATGCCCATGGTTTTTCTCCCGGTTGTTTAACGGTTTACAGTAAGAATTTTGCGCGGATATTCAGTGATGTAATCGGTTCCGCTTTCGGTGACGACGACGGAATCTCCAATACGGCCACCAAGTCTGCCATCGACGCTGATTCCACCGTCGACGGCAAAGGTCATGCCGGCTTGTAAGACGGTTTTGTCGCCATGTTTCAGTTCCGGTGATTCCAGATAGGCCATACCAATCGAACGTCCGGTGCGATAGCCGGTGGTATAGCCGCGTTTGCGATAAACTTCATCCGCCGCCTGGGCAATGGATTCAGCGGTGACTCCGGGTCGCATCGCGGCAATCGCGGCTTGCTGCGCGTCGATGGCTGTCTGTTGCACTTCGGCCGCCTCGTCGGATAATTCCTTGATAAAAAACATGCGGTCAAAGCCGAGTTTGTATTGCTTGAATTGGGCCATGTTGCAAAAACAGAAATAAACCGGGTCACCTTTTTCCAGCGGTTTTACGCTGGCGCGGCGATGCACCATCGAGGTGTCGGTTCCCGATTGCATGATTTGCAGGTTATGGATCATCGGTGAGACGAACGCTTCCCAGCCTTTGGCGGTCAGAAAACCGGCTGCCTTGCGCGTACCGGCGTCGATGACCGCAAGCGCCGCTTCATATTCAGGTCGACCTTCACCCAGCGCGCCTTCGGCGCCGTGCATCATCGCGGCGGCGATTTCACCGGCCTGTTTCATTATCCCGATTTCCCCGGGCGATTTGATCATGCGCATTTCACCGAGCAGTGTCGCGAGGTCGTTTAGCCGGGTTTGCGGAAGTTGATCATCGAACCAGTTGCGCACGATCGGTGGCAAGCCTGCGAGTTCGACGCCTACCTTGCCCGGGTTACTGCCCATTGCATTGGCGAGAACGTTTTCCCAGCGATTCGCGCCAGCGTCCTCCCAGGTTGAAATATTTTCGACCCAGGTCATAGCACCGACCATTTCGCTTTCCATCAAGGGTGTTATGACCTGTGGTGCCTCATCCGGGCGTACCAGCAAAAAAGTGGGGCGTCCAAATTCAACCGATAGATAACCCCAGAATCCGGCCAGATACGCAATCGAACTTTCATCGGTCAAGATGGCGAGATCGATACCGGCATCTTTCAATCGCGATTGAAATTCTGCGGTTCGCTGGCGGGCTTCTGCAAGCATGAATGCTCCTCGATATCAAAAGGCGACGGCTGTGTATATCATACTGATTCTGCTAAAGGAAACTTTAATATGCCGCATCATCCCGTGATCGCCGCACCGCCTGAAAATATCGAGTTTGACGAGGGCAGTCATTCGCGCGCCAAAATAGGGTACGTGTTGCTGGCGACCGAACAAACGGTGCAGGATGATGTGATCCGGTTGCGTCCCGATGGTGTTGGAATCCATTTCACCCGTGCCGCTATTGCGGATTCGATTACCAATGAAACACTAGCCGCACAGGCCGATTTACTGGCTGAATGCGCATCCCTGTTATTACCGGACGGTAGCCTCGATGTAGTTTGTTATGCCTGTACCTCGGGTAGTCTGGTAATTGGCGAAAAAAGGGTTTTTGCAGAACTGAAGCGGGGCGCTGCCAACGCCAGAGCGACTTCGCTGATTACCGGTGTGATTCGTGCGCTGAAGACGGTACAGGCAAAGCGGATCGCGGTTGCCACGCCCTATCTCGATGAAGTCAATCAACGCGAAATCGAATATCTCGAGCAGTCCGGTTTCGAAGTGCTTTCTATATGCGGCCTTAACCTGGAAAAGGATAGTGATATGGTGCGCGTGTCAGCGGAATATATTGCCGAGTTTGCGTTATCACAGGATCGCGAAGATGCCGATGCCATATTTATTTCCTGTGGGGCGTTGCGCGCATTGGAAGTGGTTGATGAAATCGAAGCTCGGGCGGGAAAACCGGTAATTTGCAGTAATCAGGCGATGATCTGGGACTGTCTGCGACTCGCAGGTATCGAAGATCGAATCGAGGGTTACGGCCGTCTATTCAGGGAGTTCTAGTG
>QIJI01000435.1 GCA_003231795.1 Gammaproteobacteria bacterium | reverse complement strand
CGGCTGCGGTTGTAGTTCAGCGCTGGCAACGACTATATCCGATTCAGTTTCTACCGCCTGCGGCTTAATATCTGTGATCGATTTGTCATTTAATGCCGCATTTTCCACTTTTACAGACGTATCCGCTGCCTGTGGCGAAATCCAGCTCGAGCGCGATTCGAAAACGGCATAAGCAAACGCGATCGCAATCAACGCTGCCAGCCACCACAAGGATCGAGGTTTTTGCGTCGTTTCCTGGCTAAAAGAGCTATCGTTAACCGCCGCGGTAACATGTTTGGCACTTAAATTGTGGGTGCCTTCGGCAAAGGCCGACAATAGAATTTTATCCGCAATGATATTGATGCGACGCAACAACCCGTCGGAATGCTGTTCAACCTTCTTCGCCACCGTCTGATTGATCAGTTCCGGACCGGTATAGCCCACCTGGCGCATGCGGAAATTAAGGTAATCGTGAATCTCGTCCCGGCTCAACGGTTCGAGATCAAAATTATGCGTTATCCGTTCGCGTAGCTGGCGAATGGATTGCTGCGTCAAATTCTGATCGAGTTCGGGCTGCCCGAATAAAACAATTTGCAATAATTTGTTCTGGTCGGTTTCGAGATTGGATAGCAGTCGAATTTCTTCGAGCGTATCCAGCGGCATACCCTGGGCTTCTTCGACAAACAAAACTACTTGCTTGTTTTCCATGTGGCGCTGTAACAGGTAATCCTGCAGCCCGTGCATGACTTCGTGTTTCGATGCGTTACGCGTGATCGGTAGCGACAATTCGTGCGCAATCACAAACAGAATGTCTTCAGCCGACACACTCGGATTGGCGATATAGACAATTTCGACAGTATCGGGCAGTTTCAATTGCAACATGCGGCACAGCATGGTTTTGCCACTACCGACTTCGCCTACAACCTTGACGATACCTTCGCCGCGATGAATCGCGTAAACCAGCGCCGCTAAAATATCCCCACGCTTGCCACCCTCGTAAAACAGGCTCGTGTCAGGTGTTATTTTGAACGGTGGCCTTTCGAGGCCGAAATAGTCTTCGTACATGGCTACCGATCCTCGTGCCGATCCATTCGGCCGTACAAGGTGGTGCGGTTGATTCCGAGCATGGCCGCTGCTTTACTAACATTTCCGGCATGTTCGCGCATGGCCAGGTCAATGGCTTCTTTTTCGACCGATCTTAGCAGCTGGTCGAGCTGGAACCCGGAGTCGTGCAAGGCCTTGCCCAGCCAGTTCCGGTTACTGGATTCGATCCCGTTTCGTTGTAATCCTGACATTTCCCTCTTCAACACTTCCGGTTTTATGGTTTGCCCCGGATATTTTGCTGACAACCTGATAATTATATTGCGCAATTCTCGCACATTTCCCGGGAAAGTATATTCATTCCAAAGCTTTAGCGCTTCGTCGTCGAGTTTGAAACTGGCGACTTGCTCGGCTACCTGCTGCATGAAGTAAAGCAGCAGATCATTTTTGTCTTCACTACGCTCATTGAGTGAAGGCACGCGTACTGTTAATACGCTTAGACGATGGTATAAATCTTCGCGGAATTCGGCGTTCCTGATCGCTGCAAAAATATCCTTGTTGGTCGCCGCAAGCACTCGCGCAGAGCTATGGCGTGGTTGGGTTTCGCCGAGTCGGTAGTATTCACCATTTTCGAGTACCCGCAGCAACTTGGCCTGCAGGTCCAACGGCAGATCGGCGACTTCATCGAGCAACAAAGTGCCCAGACCCGCCTCCTCGAAAAAACCTTTTTTAGTATCGGTAGCACCCGTAAACGAGCCTTTGAGATGACCGAACAATTGTGATTCGAGTAACTCGCCGTTGAATGCGGCGCAGTTGAGCGTCAGGAAAGGTTCGGACTTGCGTGAGCTACAGCGATGTAAATTGCGCGCGGTGACTTCCTTGCCGCTACCCGATTCACCCTCGATCAGTACAGGATAAGGCGATTCGGCTATCTGGCGAATTTGCATGCGTAACAGTTCGATTTCCTCACTCGACCCGACGATACCCTCTATATCGTCCTGCCCGGTGTCGTCACCACCTCCGGCAATAATCTGTTTCTTTAAACGAGCCTTGATTTCGGCGATATCGCAGGGTTTGGAAATAAAATCAACCGCGCCGTCTTCGCGCGCCTGAAAAATATGTTTCTTATTGTCCTGACCGGACAGCACCAGCACCCGCGTCGTCGGGTGCACTTGCGATATCTTTCGGATTACCGCCAGCCCTTCGTCCGGACGGTGCGTATTGGGCGGCAAGCCCAGATCGACCAGGGCAAGTGTCGGGGAGTCCGCCATATTGTTGATCAATTCGAAACTGGAAGGGCGATCGGAGGCTCGCTCGATCTGATATTCTTCACTCAGAATATATTCGAGACTGTCGGCGATGATTGCATCATCGTCGACCAGTAACAGTGTTGGCTTTTTATCACTG
>QIJI01000133.1 GCA_003231795.1 Gammaproteobacteria bacterium | reverse complement strand
CTCTGGTGTCGCTTGGCATGCTGAAAGCACATGAGCCTCGGGTGGCTGCCGCGATACACGTGATGGAACAGCACATCGACGATACGCTGAGTATGGTTCAGATAGCGCAGCAGGTTCGGTTGTCGGTGCGTATGCTGGAATACCTGTTTCAACAAACCCTGGACCAAACCCCTGCTGCTTATTACCGTCGATTACGCCTGCAACTGGCGCGCAGAATGGTGGTCGACACGCGTCTGAAGTTACAGGAGATTGCCATTCGTACCGGCTTCAACTCGCTCTCATCCTTCTCGCGTATTTTCAGAAAGTACTATCAGGAGTCACCGGTACAATGCCGCCGCATGGCCCAACTAGTCGTTTTGTGAAATCAGGCTCTGCCAGAGGTTTGTTAAAATAAATTCGTCCGCGTGAATGGTTTCGATCAAGGTCGAGTGATTTTTATGGGTCATTGAAATTATTTAGCAGGATATCTTTTTTCATATTCTTCATCACCGTAAGCCATTCGATAACGGTGGCGATGGTGCGACTCTCGACCACCAGCACCGTTAAATGCACCTAACAGGCCCAAAATCAGAATCGACCAGTGGAAACCGAAGTAATCGGTCATCGATAAGCCCCAGACAAGCATCGCAATGAATATCAACATTACACCGTTTTCAATCGCCGTTGCCTGTTGCATCGAAATAGTGATAAATACGAAAAGCCCGATTCCCATAATCGTATAAGCCTGCCAACCAACGGCATCTGTCAGCCAGTAGGTCCATGCGGATAGCATGATTCCGAAAACTGCGCTACGCCCGAAAAAAGCGGCATCAGAATAGCGGGTTAGTGGGGATTGCTCGGGTGCTGGTTCGTTTTTTTCGCTAGTCATGGGGCCGGAACCGAACTCGACATCAAATACGATTGCTTTTTGATGGCTGAAGATTCTCGAAGTAGAATCCGAATTAAAATACCTTTGGCTACCCGTTGGCTGGCAACTTCACCGTCAAATAAACCACCGGCCCCGGTCACAAGATTAGGAGTCATGCGATTGATATTCGCACTATTTCAAAAAACGCGCAATGTCAGGAGTGATTCCCGTCAAAGCAGGACATTTGGCGCAAATAGACAATCTGCAGTCGCGCGTATTGCCCTGCGTAAAGGTCGCTATGATAATATCGTCCGGCTTTGCTCTGTGGCCGTGTTTTGCGGTGGCTGGAAATGCCCCGCCGCTTGATTCCGGGGGAAAAATCGATAGAATGTTGCGCCCCCGAATCGAGGTCTGACCGAAGCCGGGTTACAGATTATGGTGCCGAGTTGACTCGGTGTGTTTGAAGCAGCGGTGATCGAAAAATCGATCCCCAACAAGAGATGTTACGAGCCGAATGAAAATACTGGTATGTGTGAAACGCGTACTTGACCCGCAGGTCAAGGCTCGCGTCAAAGCGGATGGTTCAGGTGTCGATCTGGCAAATGCCAAGATGACGATGAACCCTTTTGACGAAAATGCGCTGGAAGAAGCGCTGCGTTTGCGCGAAGCAGGAACTGCAGAAGAAATTATTGTAGTGTCTGTCGGCGGCGGCAAGACCGATGAAACTCTGCGCCATGGACTCGCCATGGGTGCTGATCGCGCTATCCAGATCGTTACCGACGAGGCACTGGAACCCCTGGCGATCGCCAAAGTCATCAAATCAATTGCCGATCAGGAAAGTCCCGGACTGATACTGGCTGGCAAGCAGGCGATTGACGACGATTCCAACCAGACTGCACAAATGTTGTCTGCGTTACTCGGCTGGTCGCAAAGCACATTCGTTTCCGATCTCAAGATTGAGGGTGATAAAGCCACTACGATTCGCGAAGTCGATGCCGGTCTTGAAACCATCAGTGTTTCCATGCCTGCCGTGATCAGCGTTGATCTGCGTTTGAATGAACCACGCTATGTCAAACTGCCCGACGTCATGAAAGCCAAGCGCAAACCGATGGATAAAATCGAACTCGATAGCCTGGGTCTGGACACGGCCAATCGATTAACCACGCTGGAAGTGGAAGAACCCGAAGGTCGCGCCTCCGGCGTCATTGTTGATAGTGTCAGTGAGCTGGTTGAAAAGTTGCGTAACGAAGCGAAGGTGATTTAGTCATGAGTGATCTGGTCATAAAAAATTTGGTAGTCGTCGAACACGACAATAATGATGTAGGTGTCGCAACCCTGAATGCAGTGACCGCTGCACAACAGATCGGTGGCGATATTGATTTACTGGTGGCAGGCGAAAATTGTGCTGCGGTTGCGCAAGCGGCGGCCAGAATTGCCGGTGTTTCTACCGTCAAAGTGGCTGACAGCGCTCACTTTGGTCATCATCTGGCGGAAAATGTTGCCTCCCTGATCGTCGAAGTTGCTGCGGGTTACAGCCATGTACTGGCCTCGGCCACCACATTCGGCAAAAACGTCATGCCTCGTGC
>QIJI01000281.1 GCA_003231795.1 Gammaproteobacteria bacterium | reverse complement strand
GCCAAATCTTATGATTCAATTACCAATGGGCGATTCAAAGGCGGCTGGACAACCCGTCACTATGGTCACCCGGATCAGGGTGTTCATGCGATACAGATGGAGCTGGCTCAATGCAACTACATGCACGAAGGCGCGCCGTGGCACTACGATTCGGGACGCGCTGACAAGCTGCGTAAAATTCTTTCACAAATTCTCGAAAATTTAAGTACCCTCTTGAAATAACCTGTTCCTCTACAGGAGCTTTCCCCGATATGAGTATCGCCGTATTTATGGCCGCGTTAACTGCGGTCATTATCTTTGGTGGATCGGCAGTCGCTGCCAAGATGGCCGTATCCACAATCAGCGCGATCGATGTCTCGATTATGCGCACCGTTATCGGTGGCCTGATAGCGTTGCCGTTAGCGCTGGCTCTGCGAGTTCGCTTACCCAGCGAGCCCGCGCAACGATGGTTGCTTTTACTATCCGGTTTTTGCGGCTTCATCATGTTTCCGTTGCTGTTTACCTTCGGCGTCAAACTGACCTCGGCCAACCATGCCACCATGATCCTGGCGATCCTGCCGGTGTTGACCGGTGGCATCGCTATGACCTGGGACCGACAAAAGCCGAGGCTGCTCTGGTGGTCAGGATGCGCCATCGCGTTTAGCGGTGAAGTCCTGCTGCTTTACGATCCCGGTGGTGACGTTGTGGCAACATCATTCGGCGGCGATTTGCTGGTCTTGATATCGACAATTTTCGCCTCGCTGGGTTATGTCGCAGGTGCTCGACTACAGCGCAGCGGCTACTCGGCGCGCGGCACCACTTTCTGGGGTGTCAGCCTGTTTGCCTTAGTGCTGGTACCGGTGATGCCGTTTGTTATCGATTTCAACAGTCTCGGCAACGCCGGCCTATTCGCCTGGTCCGGACTGTTGTATCAGGCAATCGGCGTTACCGTCGCCGCGTACATTTTATGGTATTGGGCACTAGGCACCGGGGGTATCGCGAGGGTCGGGCTATTTCAGTTTCTGCAACCGGTATCCGGTGTTATTCTTGCGTGGCTAATCCTGTCTGAACAGGTATCGTTAATTTTTATCGCCGCTTCATTGATTATCATGATCGGCATAGTAATCGCGTTTCGCGCAAAATAAATGTCATTTAAAGACTATTTCCACCTTCCCATTATCACCGCAAGTGCTATCGCGCTATTTGTTAAATCATGAAACGATTATTTCATTCAAGCCTGTACGAATTTGACCAAGCGCAACCCTCTTACTGGGAAGCCACGGCCCCCGCGAACAAGCTCAAAAATGAACCGCTAAACGGCTCGCAGCGCTGTGACGTCGCAATTATCGGTGGCGGTTACACCGGATTATCGGCTGCCCTGCATCTGGCCCGTGATTTCAGTACCGATGTACGCGTACTTGAAGCCGGGCATATTGGCTGGGGCGCGTCTGGTCGTAACGGGGGTTTTTGCACTATGGGTTCGACCAAACTTTCCTTCGCCGCCCAGTTCAAGTTATTCGGTGTCGATGAAACCCGACATTTCTACCAGAGCCAGGCTGACGCGGTACACCTGGTACGTGAACTGGCACAGGATGAAAATATTGACTACCTGCCCCAGGGCGAAGCCGAATATGCGGTCGCGGATAGCCCTGCTCTGTTCGAATCTCTCCAGCATGAGGCCGAGATTTGCAGTAAACAACTGGGGCTCAAGACCGCAATTTACGAAGCCGCTGAGTTTCGTGAAATCGGCTATGACTCACCCCATCAATTTGGGGCGATTTCGATACAGCCGTCTTTTGCACTGCACCCGATGCGCTATGCCCTCGGCCTGGCCGAAGCAGCCGAGCGCCGAGGTGCCATCGTTCACCCGCATAGCGAAGTATTGAACTGGCGTAAGGAAGATGGAAAACACCTGCTCGAAACCGCCAATGGCAGCTTGTGCGCTGATCGAGTCATTCTGACCGGTAACGGTTTTATGCCCGAACATTTACACCCCGGAATTGCCGGTCGGCCTTTCCCGGTGCAATCGGCTATCGTCGTGACTCGCCCGCTTCTCGATAGCGAGTTACAAGCCCAGGGCTGGCATACAGAAAATCCCATCATCAACTCGAAACATTTGTTCTTCTATTACCGGCTGCTCAAGGATAAACGCCTGATGATCGGTGGACGCGCCAATCACAATGGCAACCCGGTTGCTGCCGAACATACCTTTACTGGATTGAAAAGATCGGTGGGTTTGATGTGGCCACATTTTGCCAGCGCCGAATTCACGTACCAATGGCGCGGCCTGGTGTGCCTGGCGCGTAACTTGAGACCTTCGATTTGCCGAATGCCTGAGGATAAATCGATCTACTTCGGTTTTGGATATCATGGCAATGGCGTTAACTCGGCTACCTGGACTGGCCGTGAGCTGGCAAAATGGATGGCCGGAAGTGAATCAGACGAACAAGTTTT
>QIJI01000232.1 GCA_003231795.1 Gammaproteobacteria bacterium | reverse complement strand
TCACCACGATCGCAAACAATGGTCACAATATAAGCGTCGCGCACTTCCTGCGCCAGTTTGAGACAGGCGCATAATGCACCACCCGAGGATATGCCACAAAAAATTCCTTCCTGTCTGGCAAGTTCACGGGTTTGTATCTCGGCATCTTCGCGCGACACGTCAATAATTCGATCTACTTGCTCGGGCTGATATATTGCTGGTACATATTCTGGAGGCCAACGCCGGATACCCGGGATGGACGAGCCCTCGGTCGGCTGCACACCAATAATTTCGATCTGCGGAGCGACCTCTTTAAAAAACCGCGAACAACCCATTATGGTTCCTGTAGTACCCATCGAACTGACAAAATGGGTTATGCGCTGCTCACTTTGCTGCCAGATTTCAGGTCCGGTAGTTTCGTAATGTGCACGGGGGTTATCCGGGTTCGCAAATTGGTCAAGCATTTTACCTCGACCCTGATCGCACATTTCCTGAGCCAGGTCGCGCGCCCTGATCATCCCCTCCTGCTGTGTCACCAGAATAATCTCCGCGCCATAGGCCCGCATCGCCGCAACTCGTTCGTGACTCATATTGTCGGGCATGATCAAAATCATGTGGTAACCACGCGTCGCCGCCACCATCGCTAACGCAATTCCGGTATTGCCACTGGTGGCTTCAATCAATACATCACCCGGAACAATTTCGCCGCGTTGCTCGGCGTTACTGATCATGCTGAAAGCCGGACGATCCTTAACCGAACCCGCAGGATTATTACCCTCAAGCTTTACCGCAATGGAATTGCCATTACCCTGCCCCAGGCGTTGCAATGTAACCAGTGGTGTATTTCCGATATAATCCTGCAAAAACATATTTAAGTAACTCGCCCCGGGAATGGGTCTGCGGAAATGGGCCCAGGAAAATGGGTAATTTAAAAACAGCCATATTACTGTAATGGTGAATCGCAGATAAGCGATTTCTCCATCACAGGGAGGATTTTTTGCAAGTTCCCAGATACCTTTTTGCCGCTCCGCTGATCCTGCTGGTTTTGCAGGCGCAGGCTCAGTCCCCCTATACCACGGCAGAAGATTTTTTTGAAGAAACACCGTTAATCCTGACCGCGTCACGAATGTCCAAGCCGTTACTCGAATCTCCGGCGAGCGTCACCATCATCGACCGCCATTTAATCGAGATGTCCGGTGTTCGTGAAATCCCCGATTTGTTTCGGCTGGTGCCGGGATTTGTTGTCGGATACCACAGCGGTCACGCGCCCGCGGTCAGCTACCAGGGCATGGGGCAGGAATTTGCCCGTCATTCGCAGGTACTCATCGACGGGCGCTCGGTATTCATTCCATCATTTGGTGGCGTACCCTGGTCGAATCTGCCATTACTGATTGAAGACATCGAACGCATCGAGATTATTCGCGGACCCAATGCGGTGACTTATGGTGCCAATGCCTTTATCTCGACCATCAATATTATCACCCGGAATGCGGCTGAAGATCGCGGCACGCAATACACATTGACCGTTGGGGATAATTCAAACCCTGATATTAAAGATGCTTCTTTGCGTATCGGCCGGCAACATGAAGCGTTCGACTGGCGACTGAGTCTTGGTGCCATCAGTGATGCGGGTTTCAATCAGATCAATGATTCCAAAAATATCGGAAAAATGAATTTTCGCATGGATTTACAATCTCGCAACAACCAGTACTGGACCATACAGTTTGGTGCCAGCGATAGCACGGCAGGCCGGGGAATGCCACAATCTGCCGACAATCAGACCGATATTGAACGCGATGAAGAAGCAACCAATCGTTATATCAACATCCGCTGGGAGGGTATCTGGGACTCAGGCACCACGATTGCGCGCCTGACCAATACGCGACAGGAGGTCACTGACAATTATGACCCCGGTCCTTTTGATTTTAACGGATTTCCCGGAGTCACAACGTATATCGATTTTGACCGTATTTCAGACCGCACCGATTTTGAATTGGTTCAAAGTGATGATGTTGGAAATAATTTGCGGCTGGTATATGGAGCCGGCTTGCGCCAGGATAAAGTCAAATCTTTGTATTTGTTTAATCAGACCAGCTTTCAAAGCGTCGACACCAATCGTGTTTTCGGCGAATTGGAATGGCGTATCAATCAGAACTGGTTGCTTGACGTTGGCGTAATGGTAGAGGACTCGAGTCTGACCGGTCAGGAGCAATCACCGAGAATATCTCTGGTTCGAAAACTTGGAAACCGCCACGCGCTTCGTTTTGTCGCATCCGCCGCCAAACGTAACCCTATCCTGGTTGAAAATGAGGGTGAATCCGAGTTTGTCGCAGATGTTCCTCCTTTCGGCTCGGTTGTTGTACCGATACTGGTGGGTAACGATTCGCTTGAGCCCGAAGATATTAAATCCTACGAAATAGGTTTACGCAGTCAGTACGACAATGGGCTGGGTAGCGAC
>QIJI01000078.1 GCA_003231795.1 Gammaproteobacteria bacterium | reverse complement strand
AGATCACGACATTGACCACTACCAGTAGCAACAGGCGTGACAAAATCTGTGCGGTCAAAAATTCCATCGCGGTTACCGGGGTAGCGCGCAATCGCTTGAGCACTCCGAATTTGCGGTAGCGTACGATCACATAACCGATCCCGAATAACGCCCCCCACATCAGGTTCATCGCAATGACGCCAGGAATCACCCAGTCGATATAGCGAATTTCCTCGCCTGCCACCAGATTTTGTTGCAACTGTTCTCCTGAACCGGCGAAAGCGGCAATCAACAATTTCTCAACAATATAGCCATTAGGTGAAGTCTGGTTGATCCAGTAGCGCCTGTTGCGGGCATCAAACAGCAGGTCAATTTGATGGCGTTCAACTTTCTGCAGGCTGATTTCGACATCCTGAATCGAAATAAACTTGATGAACCGGGTTTGCCTGAAAGCCATTGCGGCACCCGCAGGCTCCTCACCGTGAATCAACCCGACCTTGAATTTCTCCGGGTTATCTTCGGTAAAGGCATAGGTGAAAACGAAAATAATCAGTACCGGCAACAACACGCTCCAGGCAAATGCCGAGCGATCGCGCACGAATTCCAGATTGCGCGCCACAAACAGTGCATAAATACGATTCCACATCAGCTACGTAATTCCTTACCCGTGAGCTCAATAAAAAGATCTTCCAGATCGCGTGCACGGATTCGCATTCGGTTTAACGGAATATCGAAAGACAGCAGACGTTCGATTGTTTGGTTGACGTCAACGCTCAGAATATGCGCACTGTCATTGCGATAAGTCGCCTGAAATTCATGCTCACCGATTTCGCGCGGAATATCGGCCTGGTGAATTTGCACCACGACATCATCGAAATGCTCAGCCAGCAACGCATCCGGTTGATCATGTGCGATGATCCGACCATCGTCCATAATCGCAATTTCGTCACACAACTCGTAGGCTTCTTCCATGTAATGCGTGGTCAGCAGAACCGTCGCACCTTCGGCCTTTACCTCCTGTACCTGCTTCCACAGATTTCGCCTCGACTGTGGATCGAGCCCGGTGGTTGGTTCATCCAGGAACAGTATCCTGGGCTTGTTAATCATTGCCATGGCGAGCAACAGACGCTGCTTTTGGCCACCGGAGAGCTTGCGCGTATCCTGGTTTAAAAACCCCGTCAGCGAATACCGTTCGGCAAGTTCGTCGATGCTTGTCGTGCGCGGATAAAAGCGGCTGAATTGCAGCATGATTTCCCGCACCGTTATAAATTCCTGCAACGCGGTATTTTGAAACATGATGCCGGCTTCATTGCGAAATTGTGCGCCCAGTGGTTTACCCTGGTACAGGATAGATCCGCTATCCGGCGATTTAATCCCTTCCATCATTTCAATCGTCGTGGTTTTACCGGCGCCGTTCGGACCCAGCAGGCCAAAACAACTACCCCGGGTTAGCTCGAGACTGACATCATTGACCGCAGTCAGTTGGCCGAAGCGTTTGACCAGGTTGGTAACTTGCAAAATGACGGACATGCGCCCCCCCGAAAAGAGTGCAAATTATAAACAGGCTGGCAAGCGAAAACTACCTTGTCCGGCTTGCAGCTAGCCGGCATTTTTCACCTGACTTATACTCGACGGTCTATGGGTGAAGAAATTCAGAAAGAATCTTTCGATCAAAACGATTTCGACCGCTTTCAGCAACGAGTGGAACAGGAGACCGAATTTCTGCGCGACCTGTTCAAAAATAAAGCCTTCGATAACCGCAGTCGCCGACTGGGTTATGAACTGGAACTGTGCCTGGCCGACGACCGAGGTTATCCAAGCTGTAGTAATACCGAAGTCATCGAGGCTGCCGGTAATCCTTTGTTCACCACCGAGCTCGCCAGGTTCAACCTCGAAATAAACGGCAACCCCTTTCCTTACCAGTCTGATGTTTTTGATCGCGTCGAGCAGGACCTCACCGAACTTTACCGGCAGGCCGATCAGGCGGCACAACAGTGTAATTGCCAGATTTGTTTGTTCGGTGTTTTCCCAAGTGTTAATCAGGCGCATCTGAACCCCGACAAGTACATGACCGGGTTACACCGCTATCAGTTACTCAGCAGTCAACTGCTTGGGATGCGGGGGCGACCCGTCGAATTAAACCTGCAGGGCGAGGATTTGCTGGAAATCTCTAAAAACGACGTGATGCTGGAAGCACTCGCGACTTCATTGCAGATTCATCTGCAGGTGCCTTTTGATGAAATTGTACCCACCTATCACGCCGGACTCTGGTCAAGCATGCTGGTCCTCGGAGCCACGGCCAATTCGCCGCTGGTGCTGGGTTGTAATTGCTGGGCGGAATCACGTATCGCGATTTTCAAACAGTCAGTGGATACGCGTAATCCGCAAGAAGTGAATGATCGCATCGTACCCCGGGTACATTTGGGCAAACGTTATATCGATTCATTGCTCGACCTGT
>QIJI01000503.1 GCA_003231795.1 Gammaproteobacteria bacterium | reverse complement strand
CAGTTAACGCATCGTGCAGCTTTCGAAAAACGTTTCCCCCAGTTGGCACAGGTGTCATTCGAGTTTGCCTGGTCCGGTGTTGAGGGTATCTCCCGCAACGGCACCAATTTTTTCGGGCTTCAGCGCGATAATATTTACCTGGCAGGTGGCTACAATGGTTCGGGTGTCAGTCGCGGCACCGCCTTCGGTACCGCGATCGCTGACTATGCCAGTGGGCAGGATACGCAAATGGTCAGCGATTGCGTGGTCTCTGATGCGGCTACCTGGATTCCGCCGCGACCGTTGCTCGATATCGCCGCATTCTTCAAAATCCGATCTCGTTTTCGCGGCGTTGGTCTTGATCGATAGAGTCTTATTCAATCGCCGGTTACCAGATTAAGTCATCCGGAATCTGGTAGTCAGCGTAAGGATCATCTCCGGGATCAGCATCATCAGCCTTATCATTGAGCTGTACTACGGAACTGGCATCGCGTTCGGCAATTTTTTTCGCAACCTGCATGGCAACAATTTCAAATTGCCTGTTACTGGCGTGGACCAGGGTGACGATTGCGAGATGTCCCTGCGTCAGGTGGGTTTTCTGTTCTTCGGTGACGTAAATATTTTTTACTCTATTTTTGAATACATAACTGTAGGAAATTTCTGCTTGTTTACGATCAAGCTTGTTAGCGTCGATTAATTGCTTTATCTGTGCTGCAATCTCTTTGCGTTGTGATTCCTGCTGTCTTTTCTGGTTCAACGCCCGGTCGTGTTCAGCCTTTTTCCGCTGCTGTTCCCGTGCCGCCGCTTTACTTCTATTATCAGCTTTGGCTCCAGACTTTCGAACCATGTTCGCCTTTTTCTGTTTCTCCTTTTCGGCCTGCTGTGCCTTGTTTTTATCGACCAGGCCGGCTTTAAGCAGTTGATCCTGTAATGATGCCATTGGTTTTAGTCTTGTTTGATCAGCCGGAAATTATAGCACCCGGCATAACTCTCTTGTCCGATTTAGAGAACTTGATAGAAACGATAAAATACGCCCTCCTGATAAAACTCGGTATCATTGCAGTTTGTGAACACAGTCGGGGCGCGGCGAACTTCAATGACCCACCCAATCATCTTAACCACACTGAATGCGCGCTATATGCACTGCGCATTCGGTTTGCGTTATTTGTATGCCAATCTCGGCGAGTTACAGACACTCACCAGGATTGAGGAATTTACCATCCAGCAGCGGCCGCTCGACATCGTCGAGAAATTGCTGGCGCAGCAGCCAAAAATTATCGGCTTCAGTGTCTATATCTGGAATGTCACCGAGACGGGTGAAGTCATTAGAATGCTGAAACAGATTTCGCCCGACACTCGCATTGTTGTCGGCGGTCCCGAGGTGAGTTTTGCCAATGACTTGCCACGGTTTACCGAGGTGGTCGATCACATTGTTAGCGGACCCGGCGAGATCAGTTTTCGCGAGCTCTGTCGAGATCTGCTGCAAGGGACAAGCCTGGCGGCAAAGATAATACCGGGTATATCACCGTTGCTGCAAGACCTCGAATTACCCTATGCCTGGTACAACGACGAAGACATTCGCAACCGCCTGATCTATGTCGAAGCCTCGCGTGGTTGTCCGTTTAAATGCGAATTCTGTCTGTCATCGCTCGATAAAACGGCAAAACCTTTCGAATTGACGCGGTTTCTCGATGCGATGGATGATCTGTATCAACGAGGTGCGCGAAATTTTAAATTCATCGATCGAACCTTTAACTTAAAGGTCAGCACCAGTGTCGCGATCCTGGAATTTTTCCTGCAGCGTCTCGACCATAATTTATATCTTCATTTTGAAGTTATCCCGGATAACCTGCCTGAGAAACTGCGTCAGGTACTAACTCGGTTCCCGCCCGCTACGCTGCAGTTCGAGATCGGGGTACAGACTTTTGATCCACAAATTCAGCAAACCATCAGCCGCCGCCAGGACAATGAGAAAACATGCGCCAATTTGCGCTGGCTCAGGGAAAACACCGGTGCTCATATTCATGCGGATCTAATCTTCGGTCTGCCAGGCGATACCCTGGAAAACTTTGCCTTCAGTTTCGATCGACTGGCTGAATTAAATCCCCATGAAATACAACTCGGCATATTAAAGCGTTTGCGTGGCGCGCCAATTAACCGCCATAGCGACGAATTTGAGCTGCGTTACAACCCGGTCGCCCCCTACAATATATTGAGCACCCGCAATATTGATTTCGCTACCATGCAGCGCGTCAATCGCTTTGCCCGCTTCTGGGATATGATTGCCAACTCGGGTCGTTTCCCCAATACGCTACCACTGATTCTGGCACAGGATCCGTTTGCCAATTTTCTGAAACTCAGTGATTATCTCTACCAACAGGCTGGCAGTACCTGGAAAATTTCGCTACGCCGATTGTTTAAGCATTTGTTCACGGCATTGAGTACAGAAATGAAACTCGAGC
>QIJI01000089.1 GCA_003231795.1 Gammaproteobacteria bacterium | reverse complement strand
CACAGGGTATCGGGTTTCAATTCCAGAGTATGGCCACTCACTGATGTAACCGTACCCTGTTTGCAGATCTGCTCGACCTGGGTCAGCATTTTTTCACGGCTGTGAACAGCGCCGGGTTTACTGCGGGATAGTAACTTGCCATCGTCATCGTAACAACGGTCGGCAAAGGCTTCGAACCACAGATCGATGCCAAGTGCCTGTGCTTCGCTACGATGAAGTTCAGCTTCTGGCGTTGCCAGCAGCATGAGTCGAATGGGTCGATGAAATTCAGCAATCGCCTGCATCATCGGAGCACGCACAGATTCTTTGGCCATCATGTCGTTGTAAAGGGCTCCATGTGGTTTGACGTAAGCGAGTTCCAGTCCCTGAATTTTGGCCATACCATCAATGGCCGCAACCTGATAGTGCACGAATGCCAGGATTTCCTCAGCCGAACATTGCATCGGGCGACGCCCGAAGCCAACCAGATCGGGGTAGGCCGGGTGGGCACCGACCATGACATTATGTTGTTGCGCCAGGGCCAGGGTATTTTTCATCACCAGTGGGTCGCCAGCATGAAAACCGCAGGCGACATTGGCCTGATCAATATGTGGCATTACCGCCTGATCGTTGCCCATTTTCCATGATCCGTAACTTTCACCCAGATCACAATTTAGCATTAACATGGTTAACTCCCGTCACATCACAGCAAGGCGGCTGTTGGGCAAATCTGAAACCAGCATGCATCCCGGAGAGTGCGTAATGCAAAGCGGAGGTCTGGCTTGTTCAACTGCGACTTGAGGCGTTACCCCGCAGGCCCAGAATACGGGTACTTCGTTGTCACGAATCGTAACCGCATCGCCGAAATCAGGATTATTGATATCGCGGATGCCGATTGTGGCAGGATCACCAAAATGAACGGGCGCTCCATGCACTGCCGGGAAGCGGGTACAGATCTGGATTGCGCGAATGGCATCGGAGGGAATCATCGGCCGCATGCTGACGACCATTTTGCTGGAAAATCGCCCTGCGCTGTTACAATCCATATCGGTACGATACATGGGCACATTGACACCTTCGGTGACATTACGAATTTCAAGGCCATCATCGATCAATGCCTCCTCGAACGAAAACGAACAACCCAGTACAAAAGACACCAGATCTTCGCGCCATATATCGCTGATATCGGATACTTCGCGCTGCAGCACGCCGTTTTCAAACACCCGGTAACTCGGGATGTCGGAACGGATATCGAGGTCCTCGCCCAGCTTTGAAATATGATATTCACCGGGGTTCGATGCCATGCCGATCAACGGACAGGGTTTCGGATTGGCCTGGCAAAATTGCAGAAATTCATTGGCGTAGTCGGCCGGCAAAATACACAGGTTACCCTGCACGAATCCGCGCGAGTAGCCTGAGGTATTGGTGGTAAATTCACCACTGCGAATTTTATGGCGCAGATCGCGCGGGGAGATGTCCTGATTCATGTCCTGGGAAATAAGTATGAGAAATAAGGTTAAACCGGGTTTTTACAACTGTTTGGCCCTTTCGCGCAATACATTTTTCTGAATCTTGCCGGTTGCCGTTTTTGGTAACTCGCCGAATACAACTTTTTTTGGGCGTTTGAAGCGAGCCATATTGTCGGCGCAAAAATCGATCAGTTCCTGCTCTTCGGCAGCGACACCCGGTTTTAATTCGATAAACGCACAGGGAACTTCGCCCCACTTCTCATCGGCTAATGCAACTACCGCGGCTTCACCCACGGCGACATGTCGATAAAGTATGCTCTCGACTTCTACCGATGAAATGTTTTCACCACCGGAAATGATGACGTCCCTGGCCCGGTCCTTAACCTGGATATACCCGTCCGGAAATATAACCGCAATATCACCGCTCATAAACCAGTCGTTCCTGAACGCATCAGCGGTGGCTTTATCATCTTTGAGGTAACCTTTCATCACGGTATTACCGCGAATTACGATTTCACCCATGGTTTCAGCATCCCAGGGTACCGCCACACCCGTTTTTGGGTCGATGACATCAACTGCTTCGGTCATCGCGAAGCGAACGCCCTGGCGCGCCTTGAGTTCTGCCTGCTGCTCGATTGTTTGTTGACACCAGTCATCCTGCGGAGCTGAATGCAAAATATGTCCGTAGGTTTCGGTGAGGCCGTAAACGTGCATGACTTCAAGGTTAAATTGCTCCATGCTTTCGAGCACTTTTGCCGGCGGTGGTGCTCCGGCGGTCATTGCGTAGACGCGGTGATCAAACTTTTTCTGATCTTCAGCAGGTGCCAGCGCCAGCATGTTAAGCACGATGGGTGCACCACCGAAGTGTGAGATTTGATATTCATCCACCAGCTCAAAAAACAATTTCGGGGAAAATGCACGAATACAAACCACTGTGGCTGCCAGCGCAGTCATGGTCCAGGCATGTCCCCAGCCGTTGCAGTGAAACATCGGAACGGTATAGAGATA
>QIJI01000020.1 GCA_003231795.1 Gammaproteobacteria bacterium | reverse complement strand
GTGCGAAAGCATTGGTAAAAGCCTCTTGCATATGTTGCACAACGACCACGCCCGGCGTTTCTGGTCCAAGCGACGAAAGTACATATTCGAGCGCCTGGGTACCGCCGGTGGACGTACCGATGGCAATCAGCTTGCTTGAAGCCGCTGCCTGCAGGTTTGCCTGTCCGGGTAGAATCACGTCAGCCGCACATTTTTTTCCAACCTTGAGGATTGGTGGCGGCCTATCTACTGGCGCCCTCAATTTGTTCAAGTTAGCTTTCGCGGCCGCACGAATGGAATCGACGATCAGTTTTCCCTGCTCGGTTAATTCCTGTTTTAAGTTGGAGGTTGGCTTGCCGACAATTTCGAGTGCACCTAAATGCAGCGCCTTGACACTGGTATCGGATGATTTCTGCGTCAATGTAGAACACATGACCACCGGAATCGGGTTTTCCCGCATCAATTTTTCGAGAAATGTCAGGCCATCCATGCGTGGCATTTCGATATCGAGTGTAATGACGTCGGGTTTCATTTTTTCGAGTTTTTGCAACGCAAATATTGGATCTTGCGCAGTTTCCAAGACTTCCATCCCGGAAGCATCGTTGATGATACCTGTCAGAACCTGTCGCACGACTGCGGAATCATCTATAACCATCACCTTGATATTGTTCATTCCCGATTCCCTATACCCTGCCGCTTTGCGACTTCATCGAGATCGGGTTTCCTTCAAGATTATGTTTAACCCAGACGTTACCACTTTCAACATCCATCACGATGCGCCGGTGCCCTTCTTCGCCCACATGAACCACGCTGATTTCGGCTTTTCGCCCCATCAGATACTGCATTGCCGCTGCGGCATTTTTTTCACCGATCAAATCTTCCTTTGAGTTTGCCTTTTTGCCAAACATATTGGCGCCGCCAAAAATTTTTGCACTATATTGCGAATAATCGGTTTGATGTAGCCTCAATGCCATATCGAACATCTCCATGGCTTCATCGCCGTAGCGCCCATCCAGTTCAACAGGTGCAGATTCTCGCGCGGGCCTTTTGGGCAACACGAAGTGACACATTCCGCCGATCTGCAATTGCGGATGCCACAAACATATCGCGATACAAGACCCCAGCACCGTATGAACATGAGTGCCGGGTTCGGCAAACACAAAATCGCCGGGGTGAAGGAATATCTTTCTTTTACCATGTTTCATTTCAGTCCTTGCTCATTTTCGATGCAGTAATTTTCAAATCCCGATTAAATTTTGCGATAGGTGGTCGGTGCGATTAAATCCAGCGATAAATCCATATTTTTAAGCGATTCGGAATGACCGATATACAGAATTCCGCCTGGTCGTAATTTACTGACCAGATTACGCACGAGTTTTTCCTTGGTCGAATGGTCAAAATAAATCAGCACGTTACGTAGAAAAATAACCTCGAACATGCCCACGTCAGGCAATGCCCTGGTCAGGTTGATCTCGGAAAAGCGGGACTTTTCGCGCAACATTTTATCGACCAACAGGAATCCCTGGTACTGACCGGTTCCCTTGCGGCAATATCGACTCAGATAATCTTTAGGAATTGCATCGATTCGGTGGGCCTGATAAAGCCCCGCTTTTGCTTTCGCGATAATTCGACTGCTGATATCCGAACCAAAAATCTCCCAGTTCACTCGCCTACCGAAAAAGTCATCCAGCACCATGGCGATACTATAGGCCTCCTCGCCGCTGGAACTGGCAGCACTCCAAAGCCGAAACACCCGGTCTTTGGGGTGCGATTTCAGTACTTCGGTGCGAAGGTGCTCGAAATGTCCCGGCTCACGAAAGAAATAAGTTTCGTTGGTTGACAATAAATCGATAGCCATTTGGCGTTCGGCATCGGACTGGCTGAGTAATTTGAAATATTGCTCAAAATCTTCCAGTTGATAATGTTTCAACCTTTTATTGAGTCGCGAGGTGACCAGCATCTGTTTCGAGTCGCCAAGATCTATTCCCGCTTCCTGATAAATAAATTGCCTGATTGACTGATACGCATTGCTTGACAGAGATTGCGTGTTCGCTGGACCAGTGGTGGGTGAAACTTCCATATTAATTGCAGCCAATAGTGGATTGGCGTGAGTCATCGCCAGTGCCTGCAATGGTCGACAATTCGTCGATCGACAGCACGTGGCTGACATCGAGCAATACCATTAACTTATCGTCGACTTTGCCCATGCCTTCGATAAAATCCGCCCGGATCCTGGCACCGAAAGTCGGCGCTGCCGCAATTTCGGATCCCGCCAGTTCTATCACTTCGTTAACAATATCCACGACTATGCCGACCTCGACACTGTCTCCGTCACCATCACGAATATCGATGATAATGATGCTGGTGCGCTTCCCGATATCACGCGGTTGATACGCAAAACGCCGCGCCAGGTTAACCACCGGCACCACGTTACCGCGCAGGTTGATAACACCCGAGATGAAATCCGGCATCAACGGCACCACG
>QIJI01000264.1 GCA_003231795.1 Gammaproteobacteria bacterium | reverse complement strand
ATTACAGCCTGTGGGTCATAAATCCGACCTGATTCACAAATTTAATGAACCCCTGACAATTCATCGAGAATTGTCAGGGGAGATAAAATAAAAAAGCAATTTTTCTTTTATCTCCATTCCCAATGACTTAGCCACAGAAAATGGCGGTGCATCCCTGCACCGCAGAAACTCTGGTAAATTAGAATTTGGTTAAAGTTTGTCTTGATTGACCACCAGTGGTCGATCAACCAAGGTTTGATGGACCACTAGTGCGATCGCTTTTTTTTTCAGTTACACTTCGCCCCTGAGCCACAGATAAAATCCCATGTTTCCCACCATCGCAAGCACGCTCGCTACCCTGTTTTACTGCTTGTCTGCATTTCTGATTTTCAAACAGCTTGGAACGGCAACAAATCGACGCTGGATAACGCTTTTACCGGCCATGATTGCCGTACTGGTACATGCGATCGCGCTCCACAGGCTGATCATTCTACCGCAAGGGCTCAACCTCGGATTTTTCGCGTCGTTTTCACTGATTGCATGGTTAATATCGATACAGATTATTATCAGCAGCTTTTATCGTCGTATCGAAAGCCTTGGCGTAGTGGTATTCCCGATTAGTGGTTTCGCCAGTCTTGCCACCGGCCTGCCTTTTTCGGATCATTTAATTAACACCAGCGACAATGCCATCCAGGGGCATATTTTGATTTCGGTTGTCGCTTACAGTCTGATAACGCTGGGCGCATTCCAGGCGGGATTGCTGGCTTACCAGGACCGCTCGATCAGGCATCACCATCCGGGTGGTTTCATTCGCTTCCTCCCGCCATTGCACGACATGGAAACCCTGCTGTTTCAATTCCTCGGTTTCGGTTTCGTCAGCCTGAGCGTTTCGCTGTTAACTGGCTTTGTATATCTGGAAGACATTTTTGCGCAACATCTGGTACACAAAACTGTATTGTCGATTGTGGCCTGGTTTATCCTCGGGGTTTTGCTGTTTGGTCGCGTCAAATTTGGCTGGCGTGGAATCAAGGCAATTCGGTGGACATTGACCTCGTTTGTTTTCCTGATGCTTGCTTATTTCGGTAGCAAGCTGGTTCTTGAGTTTATCCTCTAGTGCTCTTTCAACCGGATAACCACGGGTTCAGCAAGGCACGCCTTGCCAGCCCAGACAAGCTGACTAAACTCGCAATTGTCCGGTTGAAAGAGTTCCAACATTGAACGAAATCCCGTTATATTGGCTGTTTATCACATTTGTCGTGCTGATTATGATGTCAGCATTTTTCTCGAGCTCGGAAACCGGTTTAATGAGCCTGAACCGTTATCGTCTCAAACACCTGGCGGCGAAAAATCACGGCGGCGCGATCCGGGCAGTCAATTTACTCAAAAAACCTGAGAAATTGATTACACTGATCCTGCTCGGGAATAATTTCATCAACGTCCTGATCACCCAGCTTGCAACCTATATCGGTTACCGGCTTTACGGTGAAGCCGGGATTGCCATTGCAGCAGGAGTACTGACCCTGCTGTTGCTGTTATTCGCAGAAGTCACCCCTAAAACTCTGGCAGCAGCAAACCCGGAAAAGATCGCATTCCCTGCAGCCTATATCTATCAGCCGCTGGGGAAAATTTTGTATCCACTGGTGGTGGTCATTGACTGGATGGCGAAGTGTGTATTGAGACTGTTTTTGATATCCAACAAAAGCACCGGCAACGATGCGCTGACGTCCGAAGAACTGCGCGTCGCGGTTAATGAGACCAGCGGACTGATCCCGGACGCTCACCGTGACATGCTGCTCAGTATTCTGGACCTTGAAAAAGTCAGCGTAGACGACATCATGGTGCCTCGCAGCGAGATCATTGGTATCGATCTTGAAGATGACTGGCATGAAACGCTGAAATTGATCACCAATCTGTCCTATACCCGAATTCCGATTTTCACCGGCAACATCGATAACCTGGTCGGTATCGCGCAGATGCGCAAGATACTGCCGTTACTGTTAAACGACGATTTCAGCCCTGAGACATTGGTTGATTTAACCCGCGAGGGCTATTTCATTCCCGAAGGTACCCCGTTAACCACGCAATTGATTAATTTTCGCAAAAACAGACGCCGCATCGGATTTGTGGTTGACGAATACGGCGATATCCAGGGCCTGGTCACTATCGAAGATATCCTCGAAGAGATTGTCGGTGAATTTACCAGCGACCCAAGCGCACTGCACCAGGACTTCTATCAGGACGCCGATGGCAGTTATCTAATCGACGGTACGACCCATATTCGTGATATCAATCGCAATCTCGGCATGCAATTACCCAGCGGTGGCCCACGAACACTAAACGGTTTAATTCTTGAACATATGGAATTTATCCCGGAAGCGGGTACCAGCCTCAAAATCAACGGTTATCCGATCGAAATTATGCAGGTCAAGAACAATATGGATCGACAATCCGAACTTCCGCTCAATGAGTAAAAATGGCTAAGGCGGTCGCCCAATTTCAATGCCGTGATTGCGCCACGTTACTGCCGAAATGGTCAGGCCAGTGCCCCGATTGCAAAAACTGGAACAGTATCGAGGAAATTCCCGCGATACAGGCGGCTGCGGCAGCTCGTTCGAACTGGCACGGTAATCCGTCTTCAGCCAAAGTGATCATGCTGGACCAGGTGGCTGGTAGTAGCACGCCTCGTTTCAGCAGTGAATTAGACGAACTCGATCGTGTGCTGGGTGGCGGTCTGGTTGAAGGCTCGGTGATACTGCTGGGTGGTGACCCTGGCATCGGAAAATCGACCATCTTGCTGCAATGTCTGGCACGAATCAGCCAGCAGCGTAATGCGCTTTATGTCACCGGTGAAGAATCGCCACAACAGGTAGGTTTGCGTGCCCGTCGTTTGGGTTTGCCGGGCGACAATCTAATGTTGCTGAGTTCCACCTGTGTCGAAGAAATAATGGCTCAGGCCAGCAGTAGCAAACCCGCGGTTATGGTGATCGATTCGATTCAGACCATATTTACCAATAGCCTGCAATCGGCGCCCGGCTCGGTAGGCCAGATCCGTGAAAGCAGCGCATTACTGGTTAGATTTGCGAAGCAAACCGGGGTTACCATTTTTCTGGTCGGTCATGTAACCAAGGAAGGTCAGTTGGCGGGACCTCGAGTACTCGAACACATGGTCGACACAGTACTCTATTTTGAAGGTGATAGTAGCACCCGTTATCGAGTGATTCGGGCGGTCAAGAACCGTTTCGGTGCAGTCAACGAACTCGGCATTTTTGCGATGACCGACGAAGGCCTCAAACCGGTCAGTAATCCTTCGGCGATTTTTCTGGCGCAGCATGATCAGCCAGTGGCAGGCAGTGTGGTGATGGTATCGCGTGAAGGAACCCGGCCCTTTCTGGTAGAAATACAGGCCCTCGTCAGCGATAGTCATGGCAGTCATCCGAGACGCCTGAGCGTTGGCCTGGAATCGAATCGGCTGGCGATGTTAATCGCCATCCTGCAACGTCACGGTAGCGTGCCGTTATACGATCATGATGTTTTTATCAATGCCGTCGGGGGGGTCCGCATTTCAGAAACCGGAGCCGATCTTGCCATTATCATGGCCATTTTATCCAGCTATCGGGATCGACCCTCAAACCAGCGTTCGCTCGTATTCGGCGAGGTAGGGCTTTCTGGTGAAATCAGACCCGTTGCCAATGGTGAGGAGCGATTGCGCGAGGCCAGCAAACATGGATTCGAGACCGCCATCATTCCAAAAGCCAATATGCCCAAAAAAAACCAGAACAAAATGCGTTTAATTCCGGTCACCCATTTGGCCGACACCCTGGATGCATTATAATTGTTGCTTAGAAACTCTGCAAAAAGCAGAGTTTCTGGCGGTGCAGGGATGCACCGCCATATTTCGATCATGCAAGTGATTGAAATATGAAGAAGAGCAAAAACCACGTTTTTTGTTTTTCGTGCTCTGCCAAGTCAGGAAGACTTATGCAGAGCTTCCATAATTCACCCGGATAATCACATGGCCGATCAGAACAAACTAAAAGATTTCGAAAATTCGTTGCAACATCTGGAAAAAATTGTCGCAAATATGGAATCCGGTGAACTCGGGCTTGAGCAGTCGCTGGAACAGTTTGAAAAAGGAATCAAGCTGGCAAAAAACTGCCAGGATACTCTGGCTAATGCTGAATTGCGGGTCGAACAGTTGATCGAGAAAAATGGGCTACAGCAAACAGTACCACTCGAAAACCATGAGGATTGATGTCGGGACATTCGAGCCACTGATCGAAAGTTATCAGCAACGGGTAGACGCCGCCCTCGAACATTGGCTTCCCGACGAAGCCGTAAATCCGATACAACTG
>QIJI01000019.1 GCA_003231795.1 Gammaproteobacteria bacterium | reverse complement strand
GTACAAAATCCTGCGGTTTGAAGATGAGGAAGTCGGCATCGCACCAGATCACCGTCTGATAGCCATTCGTGAGCCCCTGCTGCAATGCTTTTAATCGCGATAGATCGCTCAGAATTACCGGGCGATGATCGAGCTTCTGCCGGATCGATGGGTCGACCAGGTCGAACATCTCATCCCCATAATAGTGGTAGTCAAAACCATTCGTTGCGGCCCAACTGGACACCGAATCGATACAAACTGATAACCAGCTAAAGGGTAGCGGATGACGATGTGACTGAATGACCAGGGTCGCAGACATGGCTTATCCGACGTGGAAGATCAGGTACAAATGTTTAGTCCCGGAAACCCCGTCTTGAAAGTTCATAATTTTTCACCATTTTCAATCCCGTTAAATCCCGCTTGTATTGCGCCTAATCTAACGCATAAAATGTCGCCCTTTCAAGCATTTGCGCCTGTCATCAAATTGCCAGGAGTCTGTCGGATTTAGGTATTCGTAGCGAGGGAAAGCGATTTTGAGTCAGAATTTTTGATCGAATGAGGCGAATAGTTGTTCTATTCAACGAATTGGATCAGAAATTCTGGCCAAAATGGCTTTTCCGCAGTAGATTTATCCTGAGTCCGACAGGCTCCTAATGATAGCGAGAATTAAAAACTGGGGAATAACATGGGTGAATGTCCAATTTGTGCGGCCGAAATAAACGTAGCCGACGATGCGATTGCCGGAGAGGTACTGGTCTGTGAAGACTGTGGTGGCGAACTTGAACTGACTGGAATCGATCCGGTCACACTGGCGGAAGCACCTTCCGCCGAAGAGGACTGGGGCCAGTGAAAATCGGGCTGTTGCACTCGCTGATTCGCAAGGAAGAAAAGCTACTGATTGCAGCTTTCCACAACGCGGGGGTCGAGCCCGTCATGATCGATGATCGCAAACTGATCATGGACTTCAAAACCGCGCCCGATATCGATTTGCTGGTAGAGCGGTCGATCAACCACTCACGTGCTCTGCATGCTCTGCGTCTATTCGAAAGCGCCGGTGTTCGCTGTGTGAACTCGCACCAGGTTGCTCAGATTTGCGGCGACAAGCTGCTGACCACTGCGGCGCTCAAGGATAACGGTATTGCCCAACCCGAAAGCCGGGTTGCGTTTACCGAGGAGTCGGCACTGGAAGCAATCGAAGCGCTGGGCTACCCGGTGGTGTTGAAACCGGCGGTCGGCTCCTGGGGTCGTCTGTTATCCAAGATTAATGACCGCGACGCTGCCGAAACCGTGCTCGAGCATAAGACGGTACTGGGCAGTTACCATCATTCGATTTTTTACATTCAGCAGTACATCGAAAAACAGGGCAGAGATATTCGCAGTTTTGTTGTCGGAGATGACTGTATCGCGGCGATCTATCGTACCTCGGATCACTGGATCACCAACACCGCTCGCGGAGCCCAGGCGAGCAAATGCAAAGTAACGGCCGAATTGGCAGAGATTTCACTGGCCGCAGCAAAGGCTGTCGGTGGGGGCATCGTCGCCGTAGATCTGTTCGAAAGCGATGCGGGATTGCTCGTAAACGAAGTTAATTACACAATGGAATTCCGCAATAGTATCGATGCCACCGGTGTCGATATCCCGCAGGTAGTCGCGAGTTACATCATCAACCTGGTTAAACAATGATCAGAGTATCCATCGTCGGAGCTTCGGGTTATACCGGAGGCGATCTGTTACGCATCCTGCTGTTTCACGCGCAAGTCGAAATTCATCAGGTCACCTCGGAACGTCATGCCGGTAAACTGGTTTCGAGCGTACACCCGAATTTACGCAAGATCTGCAAGTTAAAATTCGTTTCGATCGCGGAACTTGAAACCTGCGATGTACTGTTTCTCGGTCTGCCGCATGGACAAATGATGAAGCGCCTGCCTGAATTCGAAAAACTGGCAACTACACTGGTCGATTTGTCGGCTGATTTCCGCCTGCGTGAAAACAGCGCTTACGAAACCTGGTATGGAAAATCGCATAGTTGCCCGGAAAGGCTGGATGACTTTGTCTACGGCATCGCCGAACTGCATCGCGAAGAGTTAAAGCAGGCAACGCGCATCTCGGGTGCCGGCTGCAATGCTACCGCTACCATTCTTGCGTTGCACCCGCTCTACCAGGCCGGGGTGGTTGAATCTGCAGTGGTCGAAGTTAAAGCAGGATCCAGTCAGGGCGGCAATGCGGTCAGCGAAGGCAGCCACCACCCTGAACGCAGTGGCGCGGTACGCTCATACAAACCGACGGCGCATCGCCATCTGGGAGAAATCCAGCAGGAACTGGGGGCTGCCAATATTCATTTTTCGGCCACCTCAATCGAAATGGTGCGCGGTATTCTGGCCACCTGCCATGTGTTTTTAAATCAGGATCTGGAAGAAAAGGATGTGTGGAAAATATATCGCAATGCTTATGGGGACGAGCCCTTTATTCGAATCGTCAAGGAACGCAAT
>QIJI01000258.1 GCA_003231795.1 Gammaproteobacteria bacterium | reverse complement strand
TATCGGCGGGATTGACGCTGGTGTTTGGCGTGATGAACATGATCAACCTGGCGCATGGCTCTTTTTATATGGTTGGGGCCTATGTCGCCGCCACCGTTATGGCGGCCAGCGGCAGTTTCCTGCTGGCGATGCTGGCGGCACTGGCGAGCGCAGCAGTCTGTGGTTTTCTGGTGGAGGTGATCGTGCTGAGGCATTTGTATCACCGCGATCACCTCGATCAGGTACTGGCAACTTTCGGGCTGATTTTATTATTTAACGAATTAACCCGGATGATCTGGGGTCGGCAACCCCTGTT
Source organism: Gammaproteobacteria bacterium (assembly GCA_003231795.1). GTDB lineage: Bacteria > Pseudomonadota > Gammaproteobacteria. The sequence goes on along the minus strand of QIJI01000258.1, from coordinate 2,173 downwards.
CATGCAGGTTCCCGATTTCCTGAACGGATCAATAGAAATACTGCCGCAGGTCCCTTACCCGGTTTATCGATTGCTGATCATTGCGGTTGGCATACTGGTGGCGATCGGTCTGTATTTGCTGATTCGGCATACCCGGCTGGGCATGCAAATTCGCGCTGGTGCCAGCAATCGCGAAATGATCGGCGCGTTGGGAGTCAATATCCGTTGGCTATACAGCCTGGTATTCGGCCTTGGCGCGATGCTCGCCGGATTTGCCGGCGTCATGGCAGCACCGGTGTTCGCAGTCGAATCGGGCATGGGCGAAAGCATTTTAATCCTGACATTTGTGGTGATCGTGATTGGTGGCATCGGTTCGATCAAGGGTGCCTTGCTCGGTGCCTTGCTGGTCGGGCTGGTCGACACTCTCGGACGCGCTTTTTTGCCCGACCTTGTATTCTTCCTGTTCGAAACCAGCGCTGCTAACAGCATTGCTGCTTCGATCGCCTCACTCGGAATTTACCTGCTAATGGCAACCATACTCGCATTCAAGCCACGCGGGTTGTTCCCGGTCTGACTAGTGCTCTTTCAACATGATAATTACGGGTTCAGCGCTCCTGTGGTGTTTCGCAACAAGGCGCGGTGCGCAGGCAATGGTCGTGAACCCAGACAAGCTAACTGAACCCGCAATTATCATGCTGAAAGAACACTTGATGGTTGATCCATGCTAAAGCGTAAACTGATAACTCTCTCAATCTGCCTGATGATGCTGTTGCTACTTCCAGTGGTTGCCAACACACTGGATGAGACTTACCTGATTTCAAGCATGAGCCGGGTTTTAATTTTTGCGATGGCCGCAATCAGCCTCGACCTGATCGTCGGTTACGGCGCAATGGTCAGTTTCGGGCATGCTGCGTTTGTCGGCCTCGGTGCCTATGTTGCTGCAATCATGAGCTTTCATTATTACGATGACAGTCCGTTGTTAAACCTGCCCTTTATGTTTGACGGAAGCAATCAGCTACTACCCATTCTCGTCTGTGCGGTGATCGTCGCCGCGTTCGTCGCCTGGCTTACCGGCATGATCAGTCTGCGCACGCACGGTATTCACTTCATCATGATTACGCTCGCATTCGCGCAAATGCTGTTTTATCTGTTTGTGTCGCTGGACAATTACGGCGGAGAAGATGGCCTGATTATGTTTGAGCGAAATCAAATCTTCGGCCTCGATACGGCAAATGACACTGAATTTTACTACCTCAGTCTGTTGCTGCTGGTGTTGTTCGTTATCGGTGCAAGGCGTCTGGTAGGCTCGCGTTTCGGGCGGGTTTTGCAAGGTTGCAAGCAAAATGAAAAGCGCATGCAGGCGCTCGGATTCAATACCTATCGCTATCGTCTGACCGCCTATGTCATTTCGGCTTCAGCCGCCGCAATTGCCGGAGTCATGCTGGCCAATAAAACTGAGTATGTCGATCCCGGCCTGTTTTCCTGGCAGTTGTCGGGCGAGCTACTGGTAATGGTTATTCTCGGTGGGCTCGGCAGTATTTATGGCGCCGTTATCGGCGCATTTTTATTTCTGGTGCTGGAGCAGGTCTTTTCAGCTTATACCGAACACTGGATGGCGTTACTCGGTCCTTTTCTGATACTGGTTGTAATCTTTGCGCGCCAGGGGGTTTACGGTCTGGTTAAAGACAGGTTATTCGGTCATGACTGAAGTCGTACTGCAAACCGACAAATTGTGTAAGTACTACACAGGTTTGCGCGCCAATCACAATATCGACCTGGATCTCAAACGTGGCGAAATTCACGCGTTGATAGGTCCTAACGGTGCAGGTAAAACTACGATGGTAGCGCAACTGTCGGGTGAGCTTGCCTCTAGCAGTGGAAGAATTTTCCTCGAAGGTCGCGATATCACCGCATTGCCAACCCATCAACGCGCGCTTGCAGGCGTGGCGCGTTCTTTCCAGATCAATTCTGTTTTCGACGAGATGACGGTTCTCGACAATTTCGGACTCGCGTTACAGGCGCATCAGGGACACAGTTTTCACTTCTGGTCACCGGTGAGAAATCACCGCAGTCTGCATCAGCAGGCAGTCGATCTGGCATCCCGCTTCGGCCTCGAACAGGAGTTGCAGAGCATGGCCGGCACCCTCGCACACGGTGAAAAACGCCAGCTCGAAGTCGGCCTGACCCTGGCTGG
>QIJI01000329.1 GCA_003231795.1 Gammaproteobacteria bacterium | reverse complement strand
ACTGCCGATCAGTCGGTACGCGGCGGTAAAAAAGTACCGCTCAAGGCCAACGCGGATAAAGCCGTCAGTCAGTGTCCCGATGTCAAAAGTGTGATTGTAATCAGGCGTGGTGGCGATCCGATAGATTGGACCGAGGGACGCGACGTCTGGTATCACGAGGCCATGGCTAAAGCTTCACCGGACTGTGAGCCCGAAATGATGGGTGCCGAAGATCCGCTGTTCATTTTATATACCTCTGGATCGACCGGTAAGCCCAAGGGAGTACTGCATACCACCGCGGGTTACCTGCTACAGGCTGCGATGACTCACAAACTGGTTTTCGATTACAAGGATGGCGAGGTTTACTGGTGCACGGCGGATGTCGGTTGGGTTACCGGCCATACTTATATCGTCTATGGCCCTCTGGCGAATGGTGCCACCACGGTAATGTTCGAAGGCATTCCGACTTATCCCGACATTTCTCGTTTCTGGCAGGTTTGCGACAAACACAATATCTCTACTTTCTATACAGCGCCGACGGCGATACGTGCGTTGATGGGAGCCGGGGACGATCCGGTTAAAAAGACTTCACGCAGCTCGTTACGCCTGCTTGGAACGGTAGGTGAACCGATAAATCCCGAAGCCTGGTTGTGGTATCACAATGTTGTTGGCGATGGGCGTTGTCCGATTGTTGATACCTGGTGGCAAACCGAAACCGGGGCCCACATGATAACGCCGTTGCCGGGGGCGACAACCACCAAGCCGGGATCCGCAACTTTTCCGTTTTTCGGTGCGCAACCGGTAATACTGGATGATGAGGGGAATGAAATTGAAGGAAATCCAGCCTCGGGAAATCTTGCGATGCGCGCTCCCTGGCCTTCGATGATGCGAACTCTCTATGGCGATCACCAGCGATTTTTCGAGACTTACTTTGCGATGTTTCCCGGGTATTACTTTACCGGCGACGGTGCGCGCCGCGACGAGGACGGCTACTACTGGATTACCGGGCGGGTTGATGATGTGCTCAATGTGTCGGGGCATCGAATGGGTACCGCTGAAATCGAGTCGGCATTGGTCAAGCATGAAAGCGTTGCCGAAGCGGCTGTTGTCGGCTATCCGCATGATATTACCGGGCAGGGCATATATGCCTATGTCACATTGATGGCAGGACGGCAGGGTAGCGATGAAATAAAGCAGGAACTGGCTGGCCTGGTGCGTAGTGAAATCGGACCCATTGCCAAGGTTAACATCATTCAATGGGCGCCTGGATTACCTAAAACCCGGTCAGGAAAAATCATGCGCCGAATCCTGCGCAAGGTTGCTGCTAACGAACTGGATAACCTCGGCGATACTTCGACGCTGGCTGATCCGTCCGTGGTCGATAACCTGATTGAAAACCGATTAAATCGATAGATTGCGAGTAGCTCCTACCCTTGTCCATATCTTTTAATTTCAGTATGCGTGGCATCGGTTAATACTATGAAAGCACCGCTTGCGTTAATCAATCCAACCCGAGTACATAGCTTGCCGCAGGAATTTTATCGACCGGTTGAGCCGCAAGCGTTGAATAATCCCTATCTGGTTGCTTTCAGCCCGGCCATGGCTGAATTGCTGGACATCGCTCCCGAACTTTTCCAGCAACAGGCACTGGTCGATCAATTAAGTGGAAGTTTGAATGAACTCGATAGCAAACCAATCGCGATGTTGTACGCCGGTCACCAGTTCGGCCATTTCGTGCCACAACTGGGTGATGGCAGAGCATTGCTTATCGGTGAGCTAAAGGACCGGCAGCAGGCAAGCTGGGAAATTCAGCTAAAAGGCTCCGGTTTGACACCATTTTCGAGAATGGGCGACGGGCGGGCCGTTTTACGCTCGACCATTCGTGAGTTTTTATGCAGCGAAGCGCTGGCCGCGCTAGGAATTCCTACCACGCGTGCTTTATGTATTACGGCCAGCAAGGACCCAGTTTATCGCGAGCAGCTTGAAACAGCGGCCATTCTGACCCGGGTCAGTAAAAGTCATTTGCGTTTTGGAAATTTCGAGGTTTTCTTTTATCGTCAGCAGTATGACCAGTTAAAGATCCTGGCTGACTTTGTGATCGACCACTTTTATCCTGACTGCCGCGATTCGGATAATCCCTATATTGAATTGTTACGTCAGGTGCTCGAGCGTACCGCCAGCCTTGTCGCGCAATGGCAACTGGTGGGGTTTACCCACGGTGTTCTCAACTCGGACAATATGTCGATCCTGGGCGATACCATCGATTACGGTCCGTTCGGGTTCCTGGATCGCTTCGAATCTTCTTTTGTCTGCAACCACACCGACGCACAGGGGCGATACGCATATGATCAACAGCCGAAGGTTGGTTTGTTTAATCTGTCTTGCCTGGCGCAGACGCTGTTGCCATTAATCGATTCCGCAGACGGTAGTCGCGCCGCTGAACAGGCAAAGTTGATCCTGGAACAATACCAGCCAGCCTATCAGGCCCGTT
>QIJI01000222.1 GCA_003231795.1 Gammaproteobacteria bacterium | reverse complement strand
TACATGCTGGCGATAGAGATGGCCCGTTGTCGGCTTGGTATCATGCTGGGGTTGTCGTTTATCTCCGATTCACTGCTGGTCGATGGTGACCTGGTTCGATTGTTTGATTTCGAGCTACCGATACCGGAAACCTATTATCTGAAAGCAGATCGAAACCGCCTGAGCGACAATGAAAACCTTTTTTGTGACTGGTTGATGGAGCACAACAACCTTCAATGAATCATTTCGCGCATCTGGTGTTGTCCCGGGCGACGGTTGAATCCGCCGTTGGCAATTTGCTCGGTGATTTCGCACGCGGTGTCGATCAGCATCAGTTGCCAACCTCGGTGCTGGCAGGATTGCTAAATCATCGTGCGGTTGATCGTTTCACCGATAATCATCCGCTGGTGCAGGAGTTGAAATCCTGCTTCAGCGACGATCGAAGGCGGTTTGCCGGTATTGCACTGGATATCTACTTTGATCATTTACTGATTAATCACTGGGACCGATTCGAGCAGCGTCACCTGGAAACCACAATCGATGAATTTTATCGGCGGCTGTCGGATGGTCGATCCATGATGCCGGGGCAGGAAATGCGACGGGTGACGCAGCGAATAGTCGATTACGACTGGTTTAGGTCTTATCGGGATATCGATTCGATTGCGCAATCACTTGACCAGGTGGCTGGTCGAATTCGTTTTGCCAACAAGTTCAGTAATGCGATCGAGGATATAGTGCGCCACCGGGATTTGATTCAGGATCAATTTTTCGAATTTTACCCGCAACTGCAACAGCATGTTACGGAGCAGGCAATAGAATCCACTAGTGTTCTTTCGACCTGATAATTTCTGAACTCCTAATAATCGGGTTGAAAGAGCACTAGCAGTCGACTACTTTGCCCGGATTCATTATGTTTTGCGGGTCAAGCGCTTTTTTTATGGCTTGCATAGTTGCCACTGCCGCGTCGCCATGTTCGTTGCGCATGTGCTTGAGCTTACCCATTCCAATGCCATGCTCGCCGGTACTGGTGCCACCCATAGCGAGCGCACGCTGCACCATGCGGTTGTCCAGTGCCTGCGCCTTTTGCATCGCCGAATCATCATCCGGATCAAAAAACATGGTGGCGTGAAAATTACCGTCACCGACGTGACCGATGATTGGGGCGTATAGACCGGAAGCGGCAATATCTTTTTGCGTTTCGCTGATGCATTCGGCCAACCTCGAAATGGGAACGCAGACATCGGTAACATAGCCCCGCGAGCCGGGGGTTACCGCGAGGCCGGCATAGTAGGCATCGTGACGCGCGCGCCACTATCGGGCGCGATCTTCTTCCTTGTCAGCCCATTGAAAACCACTGGCACCGAAATCGCGTGAGATTTCTTCAAAGGTTTTCACCTGATCGGCAACACTGGCGCTGCTTCCGTGAAATTCGAGAAACAAGGTATCCAGCTCGGGGTAACTGGTTTTGCTATAGGCGTTGATCGCCTTGATATAAGCGCTGTCGACTAGTTCGATGCGCGCCAACGGAATTCCCATTTGAATGGTGACAATGGTGGCTTCCGCGGCGCTGCGAATATCGGGGAAGTTGACGATGGCGGCTGAAATTGATTCCATCAGACCATATAGTCGCAAACTGATTTCGGTGATAACGCCAAGGGTTCCCTCGGAGCCGACAAACAGGTGCGTGAGGTCGTAACCGGCCGCCGATTTGCGTGCCCGGGTTCCGGTTTTGATGATTTCTCCACTAGCGCTCACCACGGTCAGTGCCAGCACGTTTTCGCGCATGGTGCCATAGCGAACCGAGTTGGTGCCCGAGGCGCGGGTGGCAGTCATGCCGCCTATCGAAGTATTTGCGCCGGGATCGACCGGGAAAAAAAGTCCGCTATCACGCAGATGCTGGCTCAACTGGCGGCGAGTTACCCCTGCCTGAACACGGCAGTCCAAATCTGCATTGTTGACTTCGAGCACCTGGTCCATCTGGCTCAGGTCTATGCAAATGCCGCCATGAATTGCCTGCACCTGTCCTTCCAGCGAAGTACCGGTGCCATAGGCGATGACCGGGGTTGCTGTTGCGGCACATAGTTTGACTATCTGTGCGACTTCTTCGGTGCTTTGCGCAAAACAGACCGCATCCGGTGGCTGTACCGGGTGCCAGGACTCGCCGCGTCCATGCTGTTCCAATACCGAAGCACTGGTGCTGACGCGTTTCCCCAGCATCGAACGCAACTGCTCGATTAGCGCGCTTCGATCGTGCATTACAGTAGCCGGTTGATTCATATCCAGCCTATTTCTTTGACAGCGGAAATCGATTATGCATTAGCGCGTCATTTTAGTCATGTCGGGCTGCGACCGGGACGCTGCGACCGGGACAGGCGCTGAAAATGGAAAAAATCGGGATCGCGTATATACTCAATTCTACCGTCTCTCAAAAAGTAGTTATAGAGTCCCCATGCCCACAATTGAGTCACTCGCCGAAGCGCGTGTGCAAGACAT
>QIJI01000223.1 GCA_003231795.1 Gammaproteobacteria bacterium | reverse complement strand
ATGTCAAAAGTAAAATTTGTAAGAAATAAACCCCACGTTAATGTGGGCACAATTGGTCACGTGGATCATGGTAAGACGACGTTGACAGCGGCGCTGACCAAGGTGATGGCGGAATTGCAGGGCGGCGAAGTGAAAGCTTTCGACGAGATTGATAACGCGCCGGAAGAAAAGGCACGTGGAATTACCATAGCGACATCGCACGTGGAATACGAGTCAGCCAACCGCCATTACGCGCATGTTGACTGTCCTGGCCACGCGGATTATGTGAAGAACATGATCACAGGTGCTGCCCAGATGGACGGTGCGATCCTGGTGGTATCATCTGCCGACGGTCCGATGCCACAAACGCGGGAGCACATACTGCTGTCACGCCAGGTCGGCGTGCCTTATATCCTGGTCTTCATGAACAAGGCGGACATGGTAGACGACGATGAACTGCTGGAACTGGTCGAGATGGAAATCCGCGAATTGCTGGATGCCTACGACTTTCCGGGTGATGACACTCCGATCATTATTGGATCGGCGCTGAAAGCGCTGGAAGGTGACGACAGTGAAATCGGCGTTCCGTCGATTATACGGCTGGTAGAGGCCCTGGATACTTATGTTCCGGAACCCGAGCGTGCGATCAGTGGTGATTACCTGATGCCGGTAGAAGACGTGTTCTCGATTTCTGGACGCGGCACGGTGGTAACCGGTCGTATCGAGCGTGGTGTGATCAAGGTTGGCGAAGAAATTGAAATTGTCGGAATCAAGGACACGGTGAAGACGATCTGCACCGGAGTTGAAATGTTCCGCAAGTTGCTGGACCAGGGAGAGGCAGGCGACAATGTGGGAATTTTGTTGCGCGGTACCAAGCGCGAGGAAGTAGAGCGAGGTCAGGTGCTGGCGAAGCCGAAATCGATTACGCCGCATATCAAGTTCGAATGTGAAGTGTATATATTGTCGAAAGACGAGGGTGGTCGTCATACACCGTTCTTTAATGGATATCGTCCGCAGTTGACTGGCGCCTGTGAGTTAGCGTCAGGCATTGAGATGGTAATGCCGGGGGATAATGTGAAGATGGAAGTCACGTTAATTGCACCGATTGCAATGGAAGATGGCTTACGTTTTGCGATCCGTGAAGGCGGTCGTACCGTGGGTGCCGGCGTCGTATCCAAGATTCTCGAGTAAGCGTTACTTTTACATTGCATAAGGGTCGGGGATGGGCTACCATCCCGGCCCTTTGTTTGATGGCAACGCATTAATTTGCCACCAGATTAGGACAGTAGCTCAACTGGCAGAGCAGCGGTCTCCAAAACCGCAGGTTGGGGGTTCGATTCCCTCCTGTCCTGCCAATATTGTGGAAATTCGGAGTATTTTGTGGTCAAGGCTGAACAAACGACGTCAGTAGTCGATACATTCAAACTAATGACAGCCGTAGTGGTGTTAATCACCGGTGTGGTCGGATTCTATTATTTTGAAGAAGAGTCGCAGTTACTACGTGTTTTAGGCATGTTGGCAGTTGTGATAGTGGCCTTTCTTATCATCGCGACTACCGATAAGGGCCGGCGCGGTCTTGGTTTCGCTAAAGATGCCCGTATCGAAGTACGCAAGGTGGTCTGGCCGACTCGCCAGGAAACCCTGCAAACCACGATAGCAGTTTTGATCATGGTTATTATAGTGGCCATCATGTTGTGGTTGTTTGATATGTTCCTGGGATGGAGCGTCAGCAGGTTGCTGGCATAACAAAACGGTTTAGCGATTGTGAGCGAAGAAGAAACAGTTGAAGAAGCAGAAGTAGTAGAAGAACAAAAATCCAGTTTACGCTGGTACGTTGTTCACGCCTACTCGGGTTTCGAGGCCTATGTAAAAAAGGTGCTCGAAAGTCGTATTTCGACGTCCGAATTCAAGGAAAAGTTCGGCAATATTATGGTGCCCACCGAAGAAGTGGTGGAAATGCGCGATGGCACTCGTCGTAAGAGTGAGCGCAAGTTTTTCCCGGGTTATGTGCTGGTGCAGATGGAAATGGACAGCGATACCTGGCATATGGTCAAACAAGTGCCGAAGGTACTTGGTTTTATTGGTGGTACCAGCGATAAGCCGGCCCCGATTACCGAGGCCGAAGCTGAAGCGATCTTAAATCGCGTTGAAGAAGGTGTTGACCGGCCGCGTCCGAAGGTGTTGTTCGAGGTTGGAGAAGTGGTGCGTGTCAACGATGGGCCGTTTAATGACTTCAACGGTGTGGTTGAGGAAGTCAATTACGAAAAGAGCAAAATGCTCGTTTCGGTACAGATTTTTGGTCGTTCTACACCGGTCGAATTAGCCTTTGGCCAGGTAGAAAAAGGTTAGCAAGGTTTTCGAGGAATCGATTTTATTTTTGAAATTGGGTTTGTCCCGATTGTATTAACACTGGTCGTACCTGCGTAGGCGGGTATCTTGCAAAGGCGATGAGATTCCCGCCTGCGCGGGAATGACGCTCAGAATACAATTGAGGTGCAAGCCGTCGATGGGGAGGGTATCCGCGAGATATCCGTCTGCACCCGGGAGTTAGCATTGTGGCTAAGAAGATAGAGAAATACATCAAATTGCAGGTGCCTGCGGGTGCTGCAAATCCAAGTCCGCCGGTCGGACCTGCGCTCGGCCAGCACGGCCTCAATATCATGGAATTCTGTAAGGCATTTAATGCCCGGACCCAGGACGTTGAAAACGGCATGCCATTACCAGTGGTCATTGCAGTTTACTCGGACAAGAGTTTTACCTTTGAAATTAAAACACCTCCTGCTGCGGTTTTATTACGTAAAGCTGCCGGCGTTGCAAAAGGTAGTGGTACTCCGAATTCCGAAAAAGTAGGAAGCGTGACTCGCGCTCAGCTCGAAGAAATTGCGACTATCAAAATGCAGGATTTAAACGCTAATGACATGGATGCCGCAGTACGCATCATTGCTGGCAGTGCCCGTAGTATGGGCCTTGATGTGGAGGGTTTGTAAGATGGCCAGAATGTCAAAACGCATGACGGAAATCCGCAACAAAATAGATAAAACCCAACAGTATTCCATCGACGATGGACTTAGCCTGCTGAAAGAACTTAGTACCGTCAAATTTGATGAATCCGTCGATGCATCGATAAATCTTGGCGTTGATGCGCGTAAATCGGATCAGAATGTCCGTGGTTCCAGTGTGCTGCCGAATGGTACCGGCAAGCAGGTTCGAGTAGCCGTTTTTACCCAGGGTGAAAATGCTGACAAGGCCAAAGAGGCTGGTGCAGATGTGGTTGGAATGCAGGAACTGGCCGATTCCATGAAAGCCGGTGATCTGAATTACGACGTGGTTATCGCGAGTCCCGATGCAATGGGTGTCGTTGGACAGTTGGGCCAGGTTCTGGGTCCGCGCGGCCTGATGCCGAACCCCAAGGTAGGTACCGTGTCGGCCGATGTTGCAACGGCTGTTAATAATGCCAAGGCCGGACAGGTGCGTTATCGCACCGATACGG
>QIJI01000310.1 GCA_003231795.1 Gammaproteobacteria bacterium | reverse complement strand
GCATTACCGAGGTCGACATAATGGCGGCCGGCCGGCCGCTGGCACCATTGGCGACACTTTTAGCTTCGATCAACACCACGCTGCGATCGGGGTTCTGCTCTTTCGCCAGGATTGCCGACCATAGCCCGCAAAATCCGCCGCCGACAACCAGCAGGTCGCAGACAAGATTTTGATCGAGGGCAGGTTGATCGACGACCGGCTCCAGGCTGTCCAGCCAGAAGGTGGTAAACCTCGTGTTGCCAAGTGCCTGTAAGGCTTTTTCAGTGCTATCGGACATGGCTGATTCGGAATCTGAAGCATTAACAAGGCAGCATAGTATACCTTAGGATTGTTTACTCGATGCGCCCCGAAACACAGATCGCGGGATTTTCGAATTCGCGACCCTGGCAAGTGCCGACGTGTAATTGGGGCCAAAGTCGATAATGCACGCAGGCTACCCGAATTAACAATCAGTCTCTCGATGGATTCAAAAATGCATCGATCTGGGGTGTGCGGTATCCGTCATCGCGCCACAGAACAGGAAAGTAATTTTCGTCGAGCTGGTTGTCGCCGAGGCGTTTATAGCGACTGTAAATGGGCCCGATACCCTGATCAAATTGTTGCGGCACGTATTCGACATCGCTTTGCATCGCGTGCAGCACCAGCGAGCGTCTCGGGTTCGGGCTGTTGTTGGCACCGGAACCATGCCAGGTGCCACCGTGGTGGAACGAACCACCTCCTGCTGGAACTTCGACATAGGCGATATCCGGTTCGATGCCTTCGCGTTTAGCGGCAGCCTGCATTGGCTTACGATAATCTTCCGGGGCATGAAAGTCACCTTCGGGCTGGCCCAGTTGCCATTGGTGCGATCCACGCACAAACTCGATTGTTCCACCTTCGGCAGTGGTGTCATCCAGTGCAATCCAGCAAGTCAACAATTCACCTGGGGTGAACCAGTCGAGAAAGGCATTGTCCTGATGAAAACCAAACGCTGATGTCGCCGCTGGCTTCCACACTACATTGTCGATCATGATGCGAACCCCGGACCAGCCAGCGAGGCCGGCGATGCTTCTGCCGAGAGACTCATCCAGCACCACGCGGGCGATGTCGCGATTGGCTTTCCAGCCGTTACAGATCTGACGGGCCTTATCAGGGTCGCTTTCAGCTTCCTGCCAGTTTACTTCGTCGGGGCGCACCCCGGTTTCAAACTTGCCGCGAAACAGATCGGTAAACGCCCGATGCAGTGTTGGTATCAAGGCAGGATCGATTAAATTATCGACGACAAGAAAGCCGTCGCTATCAAATCGTTTTGTATCGTTGCTGTCGAGTTCGACCATCGTGCGAGTTCACTACGCCTTCATCCAAGGGAAGCTACGAGTATAGAGACCGATGGTACTGTCTTTCAATTACTAATTCGAAGGCCAGTGATTACGTGATACGAGGGCTCCGTGTACGGTTTCATTGTGGTGGCTATTGCTACTTATCTGGATTACGATTTACGTCGCTGGGCCAAAGTGAGTGGCGGCAACGCCACCGTGAAGGCCTGCGACTGTCGACGTCATCGGGGAAACACGCTGAACAAATCTGAATATGCCAATTGTGATTCCATTGCACTGAGCGATTTGATCGCCAGTGGCGAGGTGTCGGCCGCAGAAGTAACCGAAGCTGCGATTGATGCTATCGAACGACTCAATCCTGATCTGAACGCCGTTGTCATGACCAATTATGACAATGCACGGGCGCGGGCGGCTGACCCGAAGCAGGGCCCATTGACCTGCGTGCCTTATCTGATCAAGGACGTCAATGTCTTCACCGAAGATATGCCGACCACCTTTTCCTGTCGTTTTTTTGATGGTGTCAAACCACGCCCCGATAGTGAAATCGTGCGTCGCTGGCGCGCGGCCGGACTGAATATCGTCGGCAAGAGCAATACCCCCGAGTTTGCCGAAGATTTTGTCTGTGAACCAAGCTTCAGAGGCGCGACGCTTAATCCCTGGAACCCGGGCTTGACCACCGGAGGCAGTAGTGGCGGTGCCGGGGCAGCGGTTGCTTCGGGCATGGTGCCCATCGCGCATGCCACTGACCTTGGCGGCTCGATTCGAATTCCCGCAGCTTGTTGCGGCGTTTATGGATTCAAACCGACTACCGGGCTGAACCCGGTAGATCACTCGCGCCCGGAACTCGCCAGCGGGTTTAACTCGGATCATGTGATTACCCGATCCGTTCGGGATTCGGCGGCAGCCCTCGATGTTACCGCGTTTCCGATTCCCGGATATCGATACCCGATAAGACGGTCGGTCGAGTCTTATCTGGATTGCCTGCAACAGGAGCTGCCTGCTTTGCGTATCGGTGTCTGCACCCGAACGCCTTACGGGGTACAGACCCCCGCGCGCCAGGTGGAGGCGGTGCAAAAGGCCGCAGATATTCTGGCCAATGCGGGTCATGAACTGGTCGAATATGACTTTCCGGCAGACACCGATCTTGGTTCCTGGCTGGA
>QIJI01000395.1 GCA_003231795.1 Gammaproteobacteria bacterium | reverse complement strand
GCACCGAGATCGAGATCGATAATTTCCGCAGCGTTTGATTGTCCCGATATCTTGATATGTGCCTGATAAAGCCCATCCTGGCGGGTTTCCACAGGGGCCTGCAACCAGCCTTCAGACAAGGTCATCGCCAGATCTTCGCGACTGCCATCGGGCGCCTCGATTTCGACTTCGGCTACCAAACCGTCGGGCTTCAGATACTCTTCGCGGGCCCTGACCTTGAGTTGATAGATACCGGCACCTTCGCCGGAGTCAATTTTGACCTCTACCGGCCATTGCACTACCAGATTAAAACGTTGGCTGCGGTTAAAAGTCCGGCTATCGGCTGATACCACAAAACTGTGGCTGCCCTCGGTCAGTTTGCGTAACAAATCAAATTTATATTGGCCTTTTTCATCACGTAGCTGACTGTGCTGCAAAACATATTCGCTTTCACCACCCTCGGTGTTTATATGTGTCAGCTTGAAATCGACGAAACGAAGAAAACTGTTTTTGCTGATCCTTTTGTCGTTATTCAATAACTCTGCCACCACCTTGATGGCATTTCGCGGGGTAGCATAGGCGGGCAACTCAGCGACCTTCAACTTCAGATCGGTGACCACCATCAGTCGGTTATCCTGATCCATATCGGCATCAATATGCCAAATTCCCGGCTCGGGATTCCTAATTGTTATCAAATCGTAGCCGGTATCGCTACGCCAACGGGAAGCGCGCGGTTTTTGCGCGCTGATTGCCGGGCTGTCAGGCGGAATCAATATAGTCGGCTGGCTGCCTTCTTCGCGAAATATTAACAGCGTCATTTCGCTGATACTGCTATCGACCGGAAATTTATTGCCATCAAAAGCAACCGAATTAGGCTGACTGGCACGTTCAAACATTTTGAAAAACACCCTTTGCAATTCGTTCGCATTTTCAGCAATGGCAAAGGAACCACTCGTCTCCAGTGCCAGTTGTTTTAACAAAACTTCGTCAGTACTACGTGACAACGCGATAGCATGGATTTTTACGCCGGCGTTTTTCAACCTTGCGAGACTGTCGCCCAGAATCCGGCTACGCGACGCAGCATTCTTTTCGGAATGGATCGATACGTCGACCTGACCATCGGTCATAAGCAATAAAATTCGGTGCGTTTTGCTATCCGGCCTGTCCCAACCGACACTGGCACGAGCGAGGGCCGATTCAATATTGGTTAACAACCCATTGGAATGAATTTTATCCGCGCCCTGATCGGCAAGTTTTCGCCAGGCTTCATCCACCCTGCCCCATTTTACGCTCATGTCAACATAGCGACCGAAAGTCCAGACGCCGGCTTTGGAACCGGTCGGTATCAGTCCGTTAACCAGTTTCAACGCAGGCACGCGTAAATTTAGTGGATCGGTTTTTTTCATGCTACCGGACACGTCGATTACAATGCGAAAATCATAGGCGAGTTCAGCCGCCGTCGCCCAGAATGGCGCCGCAAACATGGCTAGCAACAAAAATAAAATTGGAAGACGATTCATACTATCCCGGAAATTTCATAAATTTGCGCGAAGATCGCGCAGAACATTGATTTCACAAGGAAATTTCCGAATCTCGTATCAATGATTCCGGGCGACTGAGGAAATATTCCTTGTGGAATCAATGGGCAAGCGAGATCGTGCATAATTTATGAATTTTCCGGGCTATACAAAACTGTTTTATATGACCGCTATATCGGCCAGACAGGGAACTTCTAAAGCAAAGCTAGTGCCTGAAGGGTATATGGCTATAATTGCCTAATCCATGGAATAACAAGAGCAAATCCAGGTATGGCAATCGATCCGCAAAATCCGGAAATCAATACACGCGTCTACGACTTTTGTGTGAAGGCGTTCAGGACCACGAAAAAACTGATAAAGCTCAATATCAAGCTGCATCAGGACGACAGTAATCAATATGACAGCGTTCAGCAGGGAGATATTTTCCTGTTTAATCACTTCGCACGATTCGAAACGTTTATCCCGCAGTACCTGATTCACGAGGCTACCGGTGCTTATTGCCGCTCGGTCGCAGCGGCCGAGTTTTTTGAAGGCGATGAACGCTTCAGCCAGTTTTTATTCTCAATTGGGGCGGTACCCAACGATCTTCCCAACCTGTTCCCGTTTCTGGCACGCGAGATCCTGCATGGCCGCAAGCTGGTAGTGTTTCCAGAGGGCGGTATGGTCAAGGACAAGCGGGTCATTGATAAAAGGGGAAGTTACAGTATATTTTCACGCAGCGATAACGAACGCCGCAAACATCACCGTGGGTCGGCGGTCATTGCGCTTGCACTTGATGCCTTCAAATCTGCACTCGTTCACGATCACGCGGCCGGTCGATACCAGCGTATCGAACGCTGGGCGGAACAGCTTGGATTTAATTCACTCGAACAACTAATGGAAAAAGCGGTCAGGCCAACCGTAATCGTACCGAGCCATATCACTTTTTATCCGATTCGGGTCAGCGACAATATACTGCATCAGGCGGCCAATCTGTTTAGCAAGGGAATCAACAAACGTTTCGCGGAAGAACTGATCATCGAGGGAAATTTATTATTCAAGCATACCGATATGGATATCCGGTTTTCACGACCGATAGTCGCTGGTGATTACTGGCGCTGGTGGGAAAAGCGCCTGCTACCCAATGTGGTAAACCGCCTTGAGTCCTTGAACGAATTGTTTACTCTCAAACCCGAGGCTGGACCCTGGGGCGAGCGTATTCTCGCTCGTGCTTTGAAAGCCAAATCCAATCAGGTACGCGACGATTACATGCGTTCGATGTACGAAGCGGTCACGGTCAATCTGAGTCATATCGCGTCGCTGATCATTCTGAAACTTTTCGAACAGGGCGAGCGGCAGATCAACTGTGGGCGTTTCCACAAGATGCTGTATCTGAGCATCAAGAACTTGCAGAAATCCAACTATAATCTGCATCGCAGTCTGTGCAACCCGGATGAATATGGCGCCATCATCGGTAAAGGCAGTACCCGACTGGATCAGTTTTTAAAAACCTCGACCCATCTTGATCTGGTTCATGTCGAAGCAGGTCAGTACCATTTTGACCAGAAATTGATCGAAGATTTTAAAATCGATGAAGTACGCACCGAAAACCTGATCAGTGTCTATGCCAACGAGGTCAGCCCGCTTTCCAATATGTCGCTTATTATTCAACGGGCTATGTCGCGTTCAAACGAGGTCAGCGCAAGCGAACTGGCCGAGTTTCGAATTGACGACCAGGTGCTGGCGCTTGCCTGGGACCGAAAACAGTTCGACAAGGAGGAACATCGGGAGATCAATGCAGAGCAAACACAGACCGCCGATGCCAACTGGTTTTTTCTAAAATCGGACAAGGAAGATGCGAGCGCAGTCCTGCTAATTCACGGATTCCTGGCCGGCCCCGAAGAAATGCGTAGTCTCGGCGAGCGACTACATGCGCAAGGACATCATGTATTAGGGATACGGCTGAAGGGACACGGTACGTCGCCCTGGGATTTGCGCAGCCGTAACTGGCACGACTGGGAAGGATCGGTAGAACGTGGATACGAAATTATCAAGGCATTCAGCCAGACGATTCATATTATCGGTTTTTCCACGGGCGGCCTGTTGGCTCTGTTGCATGCGGCAAAACACCCACACATAAAAATCAGGTCGGTTACCAGTGTTTCGGCCCCGGTACATTTTCGCAACAAGAACATGATTTTTGTTCCCCTGCTTTATCACGCCAATAAACTGGTCAGCTGGGTTAATTCAGAAGGCCTGGTTCCTTTCAGGCCGAACAAGTCAGAAAACCCAAGCGTGAATTATCAACACATTCCGATTCGCGGCTTATACCAACTTCAACAACTTATCGACCATTTAACCGAAGATAACATCACAATCAACGCAAATGTACAGTTATATCAATCAGATCACGACCCCGTAATCGACCCGGAAAGCGTCGAAACACTGAACAATCTGATTAACGCGGAAAATAAGTCCGTGACTATGCTCAACAGCGACAGGCACGGCGTCGTATATCACAATATCGACGAAGTTCAGCAGAAAATTTGCGCTTCTATCCTATAATAGATT
>QIJI01000421.1 GCA_003231795.1 Gammaproteobacteria bacterium | reverse complement strand
ATGGCTTTCCATTATTAATGGGCGGGTCGCAATTGAAGGCGGTGAAATCGTCGATCTTGATCTCGACTCACTGATCCAACAACATAACGAACAGGCACAAGCCTTGCTGCAAAAATCTGCAGCAGCCTGAGGTAAAAATTATGACTGACAATACTCCCGATTTTATTCACCAGTGGATTGACCTGGCGCAGCCTCGCCTCGGCGCCGAGATCGTCTCCTGCAGCGATGACTTTTTCGCCGAATGCAGCCGCATGCTGAGTCCGGATGCACCCGTTTTCATCGATGGTAAATTCGACGATAACGGTAAATGGATGGATGGCTGGGAAACCCGTCGGCGTCGAAACGGTGGATATGATAATGCTATCGTCAAGCTGGGCCTGGCCGGGGAGATCAAGGGTATCGATATCGATACCACGCATTTCACCGGAAATTACCCGCCGGCCGGATCGCTCGAAGCCTGTTACAGCGATGGTGATCTGGAAAGTGCCGACTGGACGACGCTAATCCCGTCCACCAGTCTTAAAGGCAATAGCCATCATTATTTCACGATTGATAACGATGAATGTTTCAACCACGTTCGGCTCAATCTTTATCCCGACGGAGGTGTTGCTCGCTTGCGCATCCATGGACGGGTGATCAGTGATGCCGCTGTTCTCGATAAAGCTGCCCTGCATAATTTGGCCGCAGTGGAGCTCGGTGCTCGTGCGATTGCCTGGAATGATGCGCATTTCGGCGCGGTCGAAAATCTGCTCAATCCCGGAAAGGGTATCAATATGGGTGATGGCTGGGAAACCCGTCGGCGGCGTGAACCGGGTAACGACTGGTGCATCATTGAACTGGGCCATGTCGGGGAAGTTCAGAAGATCATGATGGATACGGCCTTTTTCAAAGGCAATTATCCGGACCGTTGTTCCATTCAGGCTGCCCGGGTCGAACATGGAACTACCGAATCCATCATTACGCAAAGCCAGTTCTGGCAGGAACTGTTGCCGCAGCAAAAATTTGAAATGGATGCCGAACACAGCTTTGAAAATGAAATACAAAAAATGGGCCCAGTGAGCCATATTCGTATTAATCTGTTTCCCGATGGTGGGCTGAGTCGCGTCAGGATTTATGGAGTAATCGATGCCTGATTCGCTTTCCATCCAGCCGTTGACACGCGATGAATTTGCACCCTTTGGTGACGTGATCGAATTCGAAGGAAACGATTCTTTTCCGATTAATAATGGTATGGCTGACCGCTATCATTCGCTTGCCGATGTTGAACTCGGTGACGATGAGTCGCGAGCTATAATCAGCCTGGTCACGAGCAAAAAGTTCGATATGCCACGCGCTCTGGACCACCTTGAGTATCACCCGCTCGGCAGTCAGGCATTTATTCCGCTGGATTCGAGTCCGTTTATCGTGGTGGTGACCGCTGCAGCAAGCGAACCCGATCTGGGCGGGTTACGCGGATTTGTCACTAACGGACGCCAGGGCATTAACTATCGTCTTGGCACCTGGCATCACGTTTTGCTGACGCCTTTTACCGAAACACGATTTATCTGTGTTGATCGCACCGGACCTGGTAACAATTGCATCGATTTTTTCATTCCTGAATCCGAACAACTGCTTTTGCAGATGCCCTGACTCTTGTTGGCTTCGAGGGGGACAGAATAAATTCAGTCCCCGGTTGTTCTGGCGTTTCGATTGCTTCGTCTAAGGGGATAAAATAAATCTGTCCCCATTTTTTTTACGCCAGTACCCGGCACCGATTATTCGAATTCGCTGATTTCGATAGGTAAAACGTACAGTTAAAACCCCTTTTCCATTCCTGTTATAAATCATTTATATGTAATTGCTTAAAAACTGAGACAGGATCAGATTTCACCAGCCTGAGTAATACTCTCGCTGGACCAGTAGGATGTCGGTGGCCTTGCTCCCAATTTTGGAGTGTACGGAGATTTACACCAATTAAAGCTGCAAACTTTGACTGACTAAATCCGACATCCCGGCGTATTGCTTTTACATCCGGTTCTGAAAACGTTGTAATTTTTTCAGCCTTTTTTTCGCCGCGTTTTATTTTCCCAGCCTCCTTGATGCTGGAAATCAATTCGTTGAAGTGCTCATCTTTCATTTTTAAACTCCGCATAAACTACTTTTTTGAGTATCGTTAACTGGTCCTTTGTTAAATCGGACATATCTTTTTTCGGGTAAGCGTAAAGCATAAATATTTGCTCTTGATCTGTTGCCCAGTAATAAATGATTCGTGCTCCTCCTCTTTTACCATGCCCGCTACTTTGCCATCTGAGTTTTCGAATACCACCACTACCTTTTATAATATTTCCTGAAGTTGGTAGTTCTACGATAAAGTTTTGTAACGCCCTGTATTCATCATCTTTCAGCATTGTATTGATTTGTTTAGTAAAGATAGATGTTTCAATGATGACCATAATTGGAATTATACGTCATTGACGTATTAGGTCAATATTGCATTGACTTGGTCAAAGCGCGGGGCAAAGGCATTGGGGG
>QIJI01000192.1 GCA_003231795.1 Gammaproteobacteria bacterium | reverse complement strand
CTGGCACCTGGAAACCGTCAAATGTCTGGGGTGGATACGCCGAGGGCATGGTCAAACTGGCGCCGTTGAACGATGCGATTCCGGCCGAACTACAAAACCGTATTCGCAGTATGGAAAAGCAAATGACTGACGGCTCGTTACATGCTTTCGCGGGTCCTGTTGTCGATCAAAGTGGCAAGGAAGTTGTTGCTGCCGGACAGAATATGTCAGACAAGGACCTGAGTGGTATGAACTACTACCTCGAAGGAGTAGTCAGCAAAATTCCTAACTAAAACCCGAGCCGGGTAATCTCGACTGCGATTACCCGGCATTTTAAGCTATTACGACTAAATCATGGAAGCCTATCTTCTCGACTGGGTAAACCTGCTGCTTCGCTGGCTGCACTTTGTTGCCGGTGTTGCCTGGATAGGCGCGTCATTTTACTTTGTCATGCTGGACAGTTCGTTGAGTAAACCAGCACGCAAACAGGACGAAGATCGCGGGGTAACCGGCGAGTTATGGGCGGTGCACGGTGGTGGCGTCTATCAAAGTCAGAAATTCCTGCTGGGTCCGGTGGGTGAGCCCCTGGCCGAAAACCTGCACTGGTCCAAATGGGAAGCCTATATCACCTGGTTGTCCGGCATGGGATTGCTGGCGGTGATTTACTGGTTTGGTGCAAAAACCTATCTGATTGACAGCCAGGTGATGGGATTGACGCCGGTGGTTGCCATCAGCATCAGCATAGGATTCCTCGCCGGCGGATGGATTGTCTATGACCTGCTGTGCAAAGCCTTGCGCGGTAAAGACAACCTTCTCGCTGGAATCATATTTGTACTGATTTCAACCACAGCCTGGGTGCTTTTCCAGTTGTTCAGCGCGCGGGCAGCATACCTGCATGTTGGCGCAATGATGGGAACCATCATGGCCGCAAACGTTTTCTTTCACATTATTCCGGGGCAGAAGAAAGTCGTTGCGCAAATGCGCGCCGGACAAACTCCTGATACCGAACCCGGTATCGTTGGCAAACAACGCTCGGTTCATAACACTTATTTCACGCTGCCGGTGCTGTTCATCATGATCAGTAACCACTACCCGATGACATATAGCAGTGGGCAGGGCTGGCTGGTTCTGATTTTCATTATGTTGGCCGGAGTGCTGATCCGGCAATATTTTGTAATGCGACACAGCCATCGTGCCAGTCTCGCTTTGCCCGCTATTGCGGTGGTATTGTTGCTCGCGATGGTCTGGTATTTGAGTCCAAAAGCCGTAAATAGTGAAAATGCCAGCAAGGTCAGCGATATGCAGATGTCAGAAATCGTCAACGCGCGCTGTGTCGGTTGTCATGCAGTCACCCCGACCCAGCCTGGGTTTGTCGAGGCGCCACTTGGCATATTGCTGGATACCCCCGAAAACATTTTGAAAAATGCCGAGCGTTTCGCCTTTACCGTGCAGACTAAATATATGCCGATTGGCAATCTGACTGGCATGACCGACGAAGAACGTGCCACGGTTGCTATCTGGTACGCCCAGCAACAGCAAAATTAAACCGGATGGGTATCGTTCCTGCGTCGCTGGATAATAACTCGTGCGATACGGCCATTCGCGCGAGTTTTCTGCATTTTACCGCTGATCCGGACAAATCGGATAAGGCCTGCGAGTATCTCGAAGACGGCTTGCTGATACTAAAGCAGGGCAAAATCCAAATGCTGGTTGATGCGACTGACTGGATCGATCTGCTTCCCGATGGTTGTGCCCTGTACGATTACTCCGGTCAACTGGTAATGCCGGGTTTTATCGATACCCATGCGCACTATCCGCAATCGGAGATGATCGCCAGTTACGGTCTGCAATTGCTCGACTGGCTCAAGCAATACACCTTTCCGACCGAGGAAAAATTCGCCGCCAAAGAGTATGCCAGCCGGGTAGCTGAATTCTATTGTGAGGAAATGTTGCGCAATGGCACAACCACCAGTGCCGTGTTTGCGACGATCCATCCTGAATCGGTCGACGCCATTTTCGAGGCTGCGCAAAAGCGCGATCTGTGCCTGGTGGCCGGCAAGGTCATGATGGATCGCAACGCACCTCGGGAACTGCTTGATACGCCCGAATCGGCGTATCAGCAAAGCTCCGAATTGATTCGGCGCTGGCATCACAAGGGTCGCGCATATTATGGAGTCACCCCGCGTTTCGCACCCTGTTGTAGTGAAGCACAGCTTGAAGTCTGCGGGCAGTTGTTAAATGAACATGAAGGCCTGTTTCTGCAATCCCATGTAGCCGAAAACGAGGACGAGGTTCGCTGGGTGAAGCAGCTTTTCCCGGATAGCCGCAGTTATCTGGATGTTTATGATCGCTTCGGACTACTGGTTCCGCGCGCGGTTTACGCGCATTGCATTCATCTGGACCAGCAGGATCGTGAGCGTATGGCCGAAACGGGTGCGGCGATGGCATTTTGTCCTACCTCGAATCTGTTTCTCGGAAGTGGCCTGTTCAACCTCGAGCAGGCGCGACGACATGATATTCGAGTCGGCATGGCCACCGA
>QIJI01000265.1 GCA_003231795.1 Gammaproteobacteria bacterium | reverse complement strand
TTGTGGAATTACACCTGGCGAACCGGCCTCGATCAATATGGCGAACCGGTTCATGGCAGCATGTATCGCTACCTCTGGTCCAACGGTCCCAAGGAAGGCCTGGAATTCGCCGACTATAGTTTCGAAGAACATTTCGGCCGCCCGATTGCGTCATATCCGCCACGCGCAGTACTGTTTGATTACATTGAAGGACGGGTCAAGAAAGCCGGCGTTCGTCACTGGATTCGCTTCAACTCTGCAGTACGGCATGTGCATTATGACGAAAACGAAAGCCTGTTCCATGTCACCATCAAGGATCACGAAAAGGATGTCGAATACACCGAGGAGTTCGATCATGTGATCGTCGCAACCGGGCATTTCTCGACCCCAAATGTGCCGTATTTTAAGGGATTCGAGTCATTTAAAGGACGTGTTTTACACGCCCATGATTTCCGTGATGCGATGGAGTTCTACGCCAAGGACATCCTCATCATCGGTACCTCATATTCAGCCGAAGATATTGGTTCGCAGTGCTGGAAATACGGTGCCAAATCGATAACGGTTTCGCACCGTACCGCAGCCATGGGCTATCAATGGCCGGATAACTGGGAGGAAGTACCTTTACTGGAAAAGGTTGAAGGTAATACCGCCTATTTTATTGACGGCAGCAGCAAGGACATCGACGCTGTTATTTTATGTACCGGCTACCTGCACCATTTTCCTTTCATGGCCGAAAATCTGAAGCTCAAGACCAATAACCGCCTGTATCCTGTAAGCCTTTACAATGGCGTCGTATGGGAACACAACCCCAGGCTGATGTACCTCGGCATGCAGGATCAGTGGTATACCTTCAATATGTTTGACGCGCAGGCCTGGTATGCGCGAGACGTGATACTGGGTCGGATTGACGTTCCATCGCAGGCTGAAATACATGCGGACATCGACAAGTGGCGTGACGAGGAAGACCAGCTTGCGGACGACTACGCCTGTATCGAATTTCAGGGTAAGTACACCATGGACTTGATGGCGATGACTGATTATCCCGAGTTCGATTGCGCCGGTGCCAACCAGGCATTTTTCGAATGGAAGAAAGCCAAGAAGAAAGGCATCATGACCTTCCGTAATTACAGTCACAAATCAGCGTTAACCGGTACCCAGGCTCCCGATCATCATACCCCCTGGCGCGATGCGCTCGATGACTCGCTGGAAGCTTATTTACAGACGGACGCCTGATAAAAACCTGGAATACTGCTTTCAAGTAGCCGAAATTGTGGGGTGCGCCTTCGGGTACATCCCTTTTTGGCCTATTTCGGGTAGCAAATAAAGTGCATCTTTTGGGCTACAGGGGTTTGAATCGAACCAATTTTCCTTCCTCAAATTGCATCAAAATATCCGGACCTGCCATGCGCGCAATAAAGCTGTATTGCTGATCGAGTCCTGCGACCTGACCCCCAATCGCCTCACCCAGTTTGATCGCATTGAGTACGAATATTTTATCATTGATCGTCAGCTTTCCTTCATATTTACCCGATGAGTTTCGGTACATCATTAACTCGTAGCGGGTGTCATCGACGATTGCACCGAATTTGCCGCTAAATCTTTCTGCGACTGCTACCTCTGGCAGCAACAAAATCATCGACAGCAAAACAAATGTAAAACCAGGGAATTTCATTGGTCTGACCCGTCCTTTATTGAGCATCTTATCTGCAATCTGATATTGTGCGCCAGATCGTAAAGAAAATGAACACCCGTCCTGCGGGGGAATGAAATAGCATGTTAGACGTGAACCTGCGCGAGATCACCGACACCGGCGCAAAACAGTTTAAACCTTATAACCGATACGGTGATCCCGTTTCGGGAATGTCGTGGATTCCTCTCAGCGGCGAACTGTTAAACGGTGAGTTTGAATGCTTCATGCTGCAAATGCAGCCAGGGGCTAAATCCAGTCCGCACGAACATATGGGATTCGAAGAATTCCTGGTGCTCGATGGTGAATTGATCGACTGCGATGGTACAGCCTATCGATCCGGGGACTTTGTGCGCCTGCTGCCCGGTTCGAAGCACAGTTCAACCACGCCAAACGGTTGCCGCTTGCTGGTGATATTACGCGGTAACAACCGACTGTTGAGTGAAAAAGAGCTGGTCTAGCCCGTCATTCCTGTTAGCCATCTGTCATTCCCGCGTAGGCGGGAATCTTAAAACGCCGTCATTACTAGATCCCCGCCTGCGCGGGGACGACGGAGTAATAGCGGGGATGACGGAGTAAGAATGGGGATGACGGAGTAATAGCGGGGGTGACAGTTAGCTTTGGGTGTTAATCAGGAACTTCGATGCCGTTGAGGCGGCAGGCCTGTTGCAGCGTATTGTGTAACAGGCACGCGATCGTCATCGGACCCACACCGCCAGGCACCGGCGTAATCGCACCTGCCGTTTCGACAGCACTGGAAATCTCGACATCGCCCACCAGTTTGGTACTGCCATCTTCTTTTTCAATCCGGTTGATGCCGACATCGATCACCGTGGCGCCGGGTTTTATCCAG
>QIJI01000185.1 GCA_003231795.1 Gammaproteobacteria bacterium | reverse complement strand
GAATCAAAGCTCCCCGGGCTAGCCGAATGGGCTCGAGTTCGTGACTATCGAGTTCAACGAATTCTGACGATGCCAAATGTCGAAGTCTATCTCGAAAACCGGTTGCAGGTTGAAGACATTGTATCCATTGAAGCAGGGCATATCGTAATTGCGACCGGTGCCAAATGGCATTCCGATGGTAGAGGCCTGTACCACGAGACTGCGCTTACCGAATTTGGCCCAGCGGACCAGATATTTACCCCCGATGACATCATGTCAGATCGTCTGCCATCAGGTCCCACCCTAATCTTTGACGACGATCACTATTACATGGCCAGCGTCATCGCCGAACGTCTGCGTGAAAATGAAATTCCGGTAACGCTGGTAACGCCGGAGTCGATGGTATCTGCCTGGGGGAAAATGACTTCAGAGCAGACTCAAACCCACCGCCGCATGATAGAAATCGGCGTCGAAATAGTTACCGCGCATGCCTTATCGAGCTTCAACGGCAGTGAAGCTGAGCTCGAATGCATT
Source organism: Gammaproteobacteria bacterium (assembly GCA_003231795.1). Classification (GTDB taxonomy): domain Bacteria; phylum Pseudomonadota; class Gammaproteobacteria. The sequence goes on along the minus strand of QIJI01000185.1, from coordinate 2,011 downwards.
TATTCAGGGAAACAGAAATCAATTGCGGTTGAAGCGATAGTAACAGTAACCATGCGATCGTCCATAAACGAATTGTTTATCGGTTTACAAGAGATGATTGATTCGAATTCCGGCTTCAACCCCGACTCACTCAGCCGTATTGGGGATTGTGAAGTACCAGCGATCATCGCAGCAGCGGTTTTCTCCGGTCATCGTTATGCGCGCGAACTGGATACCGAAGTAAACCCCGATAAACGGATCAAATACGACCGGGTATTTTTCGAAGACGCGTAAAGCATTGAGCAATTTATCCGGGCATCGCGATTTTTTTGCTCTTAAAAGGTCGTGAACCTTTGATCGCTATCACTTCCGGCTTTGATTCTCATTCAAATACGGTAATGCCCTGTTAACCCTCTGCAATCAAACTCGCGTTACCGCCGGCGGCCGTGGTATCAATACAAAGATGTCGCTCCAGCACCAGTCTTTCAGTTGACCCTTTCTCACACACCAGCGGCAGAATCATTCCGTCGCGCTTAGCCAACGCACGACGATAACCGGTAAGAGTTTTTGCGTCGGCCTGCGACATGACAACAGCGAATCCGTTCGCATGGCTTAGTGCATCCGGGTCAAGCAAGCCGTCAATCCCACTAACGGGCAAACCGGCTGAGTGTAAACTGTTGCCCAACTCTTCTCCCTGTTCAGCCACGATCAATACCGAGTTTTGTTGCGCCAGTGCCAGCAGCGCCTGATCTAGAGCAACTTCGCGCGTCGGACCAAGACACAAAACCTGGCCACGCGGATGCGACGATAACTGGTTGCTCTCTCCGGTCGGGCCCGGCATTTCGATTACCTTCGTATCCATCAAATGTTCAAGCGTAATTCCCTGCTCTGCGGCAACTTTTTTCAGGCCCGCGTAATTTGTTGCCAGTTTTGACGGGGGAACTTTAGCAAGCGCCTGCTGAAGTTCGACAACATCAATAGGCACCTGTTCCTTCGCTTGAATTAATTCGAGTTCTGACCTTGTAAATCGTTTGACGTAAGCGGGACCACCCGCTTTGGGACCGGTACCAGAAAGTCCTTCACCACCAAATGGCTGGGTTCCAACAACGGCACCGATCTGGTTTCGATTGATATAAATATTACCCGCTCGTATCCGTTTTACCACCTGCTCAACGCGGGTATCTACCCGTGTGTGCATCCCGAAAGTCAGCCCAAATCCTTTCGCATTGATTGCATCAACCACTTTATCGATGTGTTTCGATTTAAAGCGGGCAATATGTAATATCGGACCAAAAATTTCTTCGTCCAACTGTTCAATGCCGTCAAGTTCGATCACCGTTGGCGGCACATACAGGCCGGTGTCAGGTACTTTCAACGATTTAACCACGCGACCCTGCATAGCCATTAAATCGCAGTGATCCGCTATTTTCCTTTTCGCTGTTTCATCGATCACCGGGCCCACATCACTTGCCAGTAACCAGGGATTGGTAATCCGTAGTTCATCCATGGCACCGAACAACATCTCGAGAATTTTATCGGCCACCTCATCCTGCAGGTACAGCATTCGCAATGCAGAACAGCGTTGGCCAGCACTTTGAAATGAAGACGCCAAAACGTCGCGCACTACCTGTTCGGGCAGCGCGGTCGAATCGACAATCATCGCGTTGAGTCCGCCGGTTTCGGCGATTAGCGGTGCATGAGGTGCCAGTTTATCGGCCATATTTCGGTTGATGTGCAATGCGGTTGGTGTCGATCCGGTAAAGCAGACTCCGGAAATACGCCCGTCAGCAGTTAGACGGGCACCGACAACGGCACCGGTACCGGGAACTAATTGAATCGCTTTTTCCGGGATGCCGGCCTGATGCATTAAATCGGTGGCAAAGCATGCAATCAGACTAGTCTGCTCGGCGGGTTTGGCAATAACACAGTTACCGGCAGCGAGGGCCGCAAAAATCTGCCCGCTGAAGATGGCCAGCGGAAAGTTCCACGGCGATATACAGACAATAACCCCGCGCGCCTGAGCATTGTCGTT
>QIJI01000462.1 GCA_003231795.1 Gammaproteobacteria bacterium | reverse complement strand
TTAAATTTACCAACTTGTCGCGAGTTCAATTTTCCAATTCACAATTGAATAATGTAGATTTTTCGGGTGCCTATACCTATCGCACACATTTTGAGGATGCCGACCTTTCCCGGGTCAAAGGCCTGACCCAGGCGCAAATTGAGATTTCCTGCGGCAATGATAAAACCCTGTTACCCGAAACTTTAAAAAAGCCCGAAAGCTGGCCCTGTCGCGAATAGAACCCCACACGGCCTGATCGGCCCACTGCTGCTGGGAATTTTTTACCTGTGGCGTCTTCGAGCATATAATTCAAAAAAACTTGAAGTTAAGGAATAAATTCTGAGCGTCAACTCCTGCCAGGTTTTTAGGGACAACTCGTGAAAACTACAAATAATCAAATAAAACAACTAGTAAACGAGATTGCTTCCACGGCCCGCTTCACCTTTGGCGATAGATGCACAGGCGTATACGTAATGGGTAGTCTAGCCAGAGGGGGTTTTAGCGAAAGCGCAAGTGATATTGATATCGGAATAGTTCTTGCGGGTCCGCTGCTAGACAGTGATTTGCAAGGTATCGAGAAAATTCAAACAGATGCCTTGCAGAAACACCTTGCTGTTAAAAACCAGGTTTCCATATTCTGGGGTTCAATCGATTCTTTAAACGGGATTCATGATTCCGGACGATATCCCCCATTTGATCGACTCGACCTGATTGATCATGCATTACTTCTGGCTGGTGATGACGTGCGTGCCAAATTACTAAGGCCTTCCAAACAAGAGCTTATGGTTGCGGGTGCGGAATTTGCGTTAAATTATCTCGGAAGCAAAGAATCTACCGATGAGTTTTTCGACTACGAATCATTCGTTAAGAAAGGTCCGGCGCACATATCAAAAATCATTCTTTACCCTGCAAGATTTATTTATCTTGAGAGGACCAGTGAAATTGCCGGTAACGAGGTTTCTTATCAATACTACATGGACCATTTCAGTGGTCCTGATGCCGATCTGGTTGAGCATGGGTATCAATGGAGATTTAACTCTTTTCCAGATGATATAGATCGAGTAGTTGAGTTGCTCGAAAAAGGACTTGGCATACTTTACCAAAACTTCATTGATATCTACGCGCAGCAAATGGACTTATATGGTGAGACCGATTTGAAAGATGGACTAATCAAGTGGAAAGAAAACATAAACCAATGCAGTCGGACACGGCAAGCCGTTACGCGGCGAGTTGAGTGAGGAAATAGGTGTCTGGGTTTAATCCAACGGCCAGGAACGGACACTCGGGTAAAAGCAGATTTCAATCGACACTGACTCCTTAGGTTTTTATAGCGTATTGAGATAAATATTCAATTCTCCGGGATCGATGCCAACGTTAACCGTTTGTCTAGCCGTATATTTGGGAGTCTGCCCGAAAGCGCCAGCTTTCCATGCGGATATGACTAGTTCGTGATTACCAGGTCCCAGTTCGGTAAACTGAAATTCACCACTGCTGTCGACACTGATCTGGCGTGTCGCGCGAATCCTAATGCCATTTTCCTGCAATTCCCAATTCAGAAAAACGCGCGCGCGGTCAAAGGTTTGACCGGATTCATCATAAATCTGGCCTCTGAGATAGTAGGGTCCAACATCGATGGTCAGCGTGATTAACTCGCCAACAACAGGGTCAAAATTAAAGCCGGTTGCGGTTAAAGACTGCTCACCTTTGATCGCCAACTCAAATTTTCCTGCCGGGAACCCGGTCAGGCTAAAACTACCTTGAACGTCGGTTTTGACGCTGCTAGACCAGGCGTCTACTTCCCGGGTCTTTATAAATAGTTCAATGCCGGCTACTGGTTGGCCATAGGAATCTGCAATTCTGCCGTAAACTGTGCCCAGCGGAATAGACTCCAGCACAATGTTATGTACTTCCTCTTCGAAGCTCAATTTAATCGGAAATTCGGCGTAGCGTTTAAACATCCCCTGTGGAGAGACTTTTAAAACATAATCCCAGGACGGCTTCAGATCGGTAAAAATAAACTCGCCAGAAATACCGGTGGTTACCGAGTGGCGTGCTCTGAGGTAAGGAGAGTACAGAACTACAGTTTCACCTGCCCTGTTTTCTCCGAATTCAGTTCCTACCCACCCAGACAGAGTGATGTTGGTAACGACGGTGGTTATAACTCGCGAATCTTGAGTGGGCAATCGATTGTTAGCGGTCGGGGACTGTGGTTGATTGTCATTTACAGGGGGGGTATTTTGACTGCTGACTTGAATTTCATCTATTCGTTCTGGTCCAGGTATCACATTGGTCGGCTGAATGAGTTGAGGCCTCCAGTCATTTAACGGATGGCCATAAAGCATCAGTACAATTGCCGCCAAAATTATCGGTGAAACTATTAACAGTTTTCGATAGTGCGCCATGAGAACATTGTACCTCAGTATTCTACATTGGCCGATTTCGAAGAATAATGTTCATTTCCAGGCTTTCAGATTAATCGGTACACTATAACATCACAGTTTGTTGGTAACTTCTGATCTCTGGCAGAGAACTCTCCTCATATATGACAGTCA
>QIJI01000382.1 GCA_003231795.1 Gammaproteobacteria bacterium | reverse complement strand
CTGTTCCCACCGGTTTTTCGTCACTACCACCGCCCGGACCCGCAACACCCGTTACCGCAATCGAATAATCTGCACGACTGAAGCGCAAAGCACCGCTTGCCATGGCAGCAGCAACCGCCTCACTGACCGCACCATAGTCCCGAATAATGCTGGCAGGCACCGCCAGCATTTCGCTCTTGGCCTCGTTACTATAAGTGACAAACCCGCGCTCAAACCAGTCCGAGCTACCGGCCAGATCGGTAAATGATTTGGCAATCAATCCGCCAGTGCAAGATTCCGCAGTACAGATTCGACGCCCATTGCGGCACAGTTGGTTGGCAATCTGTTCAACTAAATCGATAATCCCGTTCATCGCGGCATTATAGCGCAAGCAGATTGCGGGATCTCTTCGAGCAACTAATCGCTATTCATGAGTGGCAACGATTGCGGTAAACTACGCTGCCAAATTCAAAATATACCGAAGACATGACCGAGTCAGAATCAGCAACCAAACCGGATAGTAATCCCGGTGAACTAGCCCGGGCAGAAAGCCTGGCCAAACACGAAATGGATCGAATGGAGGTAATTCGACGCTTCGAAAATGGCATGTACCCCTATCCTGACAAGATCAAAAAATCGGCCTACGAAGACGACAAAACGAGTTTGCAGGTCGAACTCCTCAAAGTTCAACGATGGGTCAAGGATACCGGCAAAAAAATCGTCATCATCTTTGAAGGGCGCGATGCAGCCGGGAAAGGAGGCGCAATCAAGCGCTTTATGGAACACCTTAATCCGCGCGGGGCACGCGTGGTGGCGCTGGAAAAGCCGACCGTTGCCGAGCAAACCCAATGGTATTTCCAACGCTATATCGATTACCTGCCGTCGGCAGGGGAAATCGTATTATTCGATCGCTCATGGTACAACCGCGCCGGTGTCGAACGCGTCATGGGGTTTTGCGACCCCAGTGCCTATCTTGAATTTATGCGTCAATGTCCCGATCTGGAACGCATGTTGGTTCGCTCCGGCATCTTGCTGTACAAGTACTGGTTTTCGGTGACCCAGGATGAGCAGCGCGAACGATTTTCCTCGCGCCAGAACGATCCGCTAAAGCAATGGAAACTATCCCAGATTGATCAGGCCTCGATCAACAAATGGAACGATTACACCGAGGCTAAGGAAGCGATGTTTTTTTACACCGATACTGCTGACGCCCCCTGGACCATTATTAAATCGGACGACAAAAAGCGCGCAAGACTGAATTGCATGCGCCACTTCCTCTCCACCCTGCCCTACGATGACAAAGATATAGAAACGGTAGCACAGGCCGATCCTTTTATTGTCACCAGTAGCGACCATGTCATCAGCAACAGCGAGCATATCCTCGGCACCAGCCTGCACCCGGAGCAACGCCGCGGTAAAAAGAAGTCCTGAAATCGCCTTGAAAGCTCTTCTATTTTATTTATTGCCATGACTACTGATTCAACCGGTTCATGAGCCCGCCTGAAACCAAAGCCAGGTCGCATACGCCGATGATGCAACAGTATTTCGGCCTCAAGGCTGACTATCCCGATACCTTGTTGTTTTACCGCATGGGCGACTTCTACGAACTGTTTTACGAAGATGCGCGCAAGGCCTCGCGCCTGCTCGATATTACGCTGACCAAACGAGGTCAATCGTGCGGGGAACCGATTCCGATGTGCGGTGTGCCCTACCACGCGGTGGAAAACTACCTCGGTAAGCTGGTGCGCGCGGGCGAGGCAATAGCAATCTGCGAGCAAATTGGTGATCCCGCCACCAGTAAAGGTCCGGTTGAACGCAAAGTGGTTCGAGTCGTCACCCCGGGCACGCTTACCGACGAAGCCCTGTTACAGGATCGACGTGAAAACCTCCTTTGCTGCCTGTATCAACAGGCCGGGGAATGGGGGCTCGCCGCACTTGAGATCAGTTCTGGCCGGTTTTCGGTCAGCGAGTTGTCAAACGACACGCTGGTGGCAGCTGAAATCGCCCGTCTCAATCCTGCGGAAATTATTTATTGCGAAGATCAAAGCTTGCCGCTCGATCCCGGCTATCTGCAACAGGCGCATGTAATGCCACCCTGGTATTTCGAAATTGACAGCAGCACCCGACTTTTATGTGAACAGTACAGGACACGGGATCTGCAAGGCTTCGGGCTGGCCGATGCAAAGCTTGCTATCTGTGCCGCTGGTTGCCTGCTTTTGTATGTCAACGACACGCTCAAGACCGAAATCAGCCACTTGCAGCCGTTACGCTTCGAAAACAGCGCCGATGCATTGTTGATTGACGCCAATAGCCGGCGCAATCTCGAACTGACGCGCTCGATCAACGAGCTTGCAGCGCATAACAACCTGTTCGGCATCATCAATTATTGTCGTACCGCAATGGGGCATCGCGAACTGTCCCGCTGGATACAAAAACCATTGCGTAATCAGATCGAGGTTCGCCAACGCCACCAGGCTGTATCGAGTCTGTTACATAACCGGGAATTTGAACCGATTGGCGAGCAACTAGCTGAAATCGGTGACATCGAACGCATTC
>QIJI01000188.1 GCA_003231795.1 Gammaproteobacteria bacterium | reverse complement strand
ATATCTGTTGCGCCAATCGCAGGTCTTCTGCATGGTCGTGAGTCATCACCAGAAAATAGGCACCGGCTAAAGCCTCGTCGATCTCGACTTCCGGGGTATCGGTGCAGACCGGGTTAACTGCCGCCGGGAGTTCTTCGGGCAGCATGTTGTCGCGGGTATCCACCCAGTGGATAAAAACCGGTAGATCGCGCATTGCATTAACCACGGCTTTGCCAACATGCCCCGCGCCAAAAAGATATAAAACCAGCTTCTCGGGTTCGCTCGCAATTGCATCCCAGTTGCTATTTTGATCCAGCGATTCGAACATCAGATTAACCAGACCCCCGCAACATTGGCCAAGACCGGCCCCCAGCGGAAATCTTTGCAAACCGTTTTTCTGGCCGTTTACCTGGTCGGACATAAGCTGATTACGCGCAATTTGCACCGCCTGATATTCGAGGTTACCCCCGCCAATAGTGCCAATCTGGGAATCCAGAGTAACAATCATATTTGCACCCGGTTCGCGCGGGGTAGAGCCGACAATCGAATCGACGCTGACCATTACCGCTGCATCCTGGCTTTGACGTAACGAGCCCACCTTCTGCTTCCAGCTACTCATTGGGTTTTCCCCCACATTGGGCTTCCGTGCGCGTGGCGTCGATAGCATCGAGTATCGCTTCGGGGGTAGCGGGTGCACGCAATGGCGGGTTGACCCTGTTTTCAGCGACACTGGCGATCGCATCCCGAATCGCAAAGAACACTGAAAAGGGCAGTAACAAGGGTGGTTCACCGACCGCCTTGGAACGCAATATTGTGTCTTCGACATTATCATTCTGAAACAGGCGGGTATTGAACCTGGCCGGGCAGTCGGTAATGGTTGGAATTTTGTAAGTCGAAGGAGCATGCGTTGTCAGTCGTCCTTTGGAGTCCCAACACAGTTCTTCGCTGGTCAGCCAGCCCATCCCCTGAATATAGGCACCTTCCACCTGGCCGATATCGATCGCAGGATTAATGGAATTACCGGCATCGTGCAAGATGTCAGCCTGTAACAGTTTCCATTCGCCCGTCAAGGTATCGACAATGACTTCGGAAACCGCAGCTCCGTAGGCGAAATAGTAAAACGGACTTCCCTGCATCGCGTCGCGATCCCAGTTTAATCCCGGCGTCTTGTAAAAGCCGTCGGACCAGAGCTGCACCCGGTTTTCATAGGCCTCGACGATCAGCTCATTGAAGCCAATTTGACGGTCATTGCAACTGACCACACCGTCCTTGAAGACGACCTTCGACGCGTCGCCAGCAAATTTTTCAGCTACAAGCAGGCTCAGGCGATCACGAATCTGACGCGCCGCATCCTGTGCCGCCTTGCCATTCAGATCGCTCCCGGTGGATGCAGCAGTAGCCGAAGTATTCGCCACTTTACTGGTATCGTTGGCCGTAGCGCGCACGCGAGCGGCATCGATCCCGAGCTCGAGCGCAACCACCTGTGACACCTTGGTATGCAGCCCCTGTCCCATTTCGGTGCCACCGTGGTTCACCAGAACTGTTCCATCGGTGTAAATATGAACCAGCGCACCGGCCTGGTTAAAATGTACCACGTTAAATGAAATGCCGAATTTCAATGGTGACAACGCGAGGCCTTTGCGCAATATCAGGCTGTCGCGGTTATAGGCAGCCACCTGCTCACGCCGCGCGCGATAATCGCTGCTGACCTCGAGTTCGGCAACCAGTTCGTGGATCACATTGTCTGTTACGGTTTGTCCGTAAGGCGTGATGTTGCGATCGTCTGTACCGTAAAAATTGGTTTTACGAACATCAAGCGGATCATGGCCCAACTCACGCGCAATATTGTCAATTATGTATTCGATTGCGATGGCGCCCTGGGGGCCACCGAAGCCGCGAAACGCGGTATTCGACTGGGTATTGGTTTTGATGCTGAAGGCATCGATCGCGACATCGCCCAGATAATAGGCATTATCAAAATGGCAGACCGCACGCGTTACCACTGGTCCGGTCAGGTCGGCAGAAAATCCGGCCTGCGCCGCCATCTCGATGGTAGCAGCCTGGATCAGTCCGTTTTCGTCGTAACCCACTTCATAATCGAAATGAAACCCATGGCGTTTACCGGTGATGGACATGTCATCGTCACGGTCGAGGCGTATTTTTACCGGCCGTTTGAGGCGATATGCGGCAACCGCAGCGATACAGGCAAATATTGCTGACTGGGATTCCTTGCCACCGAATCCACCACCCATACGCCGCATTTCAACCACGACCTGGTTAAAATCGATTCCCAGCGCATGGGCGACCACCTGCTGCATTTCACTCGGGTGCTGGGTCGAGCACCAAAGGTGAAAACAGCCATCTTCTTTGGGCGCGACGTATGAAATCTGCCCTTCGAGATAAAACTGTTCCTGACCACCAACGGAAATTTCACCCTGCATCCGCCGCGTTGCGGATTGCATCTTCTGATCGGCATCACCGCGCCGTAAACGCATCGGCGGCAATACCCAGGATTGCTGTTTTTTGCCGTCGGCCAGGTCGATGATGGCCGCCATCGATTC
>QIJI01000024.1 GCA_003231795.1 Gammaproteobacteria bacterium | reverse complement strand
TTGATTAAGGTGCGGCGTTTTCTTATTGAATAATATTTTATCGCGTCAGCCGTTTGTATTTAATCCGTGTAGGCTGATCGGCCTCATCTCCCAGTCGACGTTTTCGATCAACTTCATAGTCTGCGTAATTACCTTCAAACCAGACCACCTGACTGTCGCCTTCAAACGCCAGTATGTGCGTCGCGGTACGATCGAGGAACCAGCGATCGTGTGATATGACCACCGCACAGCCGGGAAAGGCGAGCAGGGCATCTTCTAATGAGCGCAGGGTTTCGACGTCAAGGTCGTTGGTGGGTTCATCGAGCAACAGCACATTGCCACCGCTCTTTAAGAGCTTGGCCAGATGTACCCGGTTGCGTTCACCACCGGATAGATCGCCAACGCGTTTTTGTTGATCGGTACCCTTAAAATTAAAGCGTCCGACGTAGGCGCGCGATTGCACTTCATATTTACCGACGGTAATAATGTCCTGCTCATCGGCAATCTCCTGCCAGACGGTTTTGTTATTGTCTAGTGCATCGCGCGATTGATCGACGTAGGCGAGCTGTACGGTTTCGCCGATGCGCAGTTCACCGGCGTCCGGTTGTTCCTGTCCGATAATCATTCTAAATAACGTTGTTTTACCCGCGCCATTGGGGCCGATAATGCCGACGATGCCACCAGGTGGCAGGCTGAAGGTTAAATCGTCGTACAGCAGTTGATCACCGAAGCTCTTTTTAACGTTCGTAGCCTGGATCACCACATCGCCTAAACGCGGGCCGGGGGGAATGTAGAGTTCTTTGGTCTCGTTGCGTTTTTGAAAATCGGCGGAACTGAGTTCGTCAAAACGCGCCAGTCGTGCCTTGCTTTTTGCGTGACGGCCCTTCGGGTTGCTGCGTACCCATTCCAGTTCTTCTTTCATCGCCTTGCTGCGTGCCGAGGCCTGTTTTTCTTCGTTCTCAAGCCGGTTTTCTTTTTGTTCTAACCACGAAGAATAATTGCCTTCCCAGGGAATGCCTTCGCCGCGATCGAGTTCCAGAATCCAGCCGGCGACATTATCCAGAAAATAACGATCATGGGTCACGGCGACAACGGTGCCGGGGTAATCATGTAAAAAGCGTTCCAGCCAGGCGACCGATTCGGCGTCCAGATGGTTGGTGGGTTCATCGAGCAACAGCATGTCCGGGCTGGATAAAAGCAGTTTGCACAATGCGACTCGGCGTCGTTCACCTCCTGATAATTTACTGACATCGGCATCCCACGGCGGCAGGCGTAAGGCATCGGCGGCGATCTCCAGGGTGCGATCCAGGTTGTGACCGTCCGAGGCCTGCAACAGATTTTCAAGCTTGGCCTGTTCGGCGGCCAGCGCATCAAAGTCGGCATCCGGTTCGGCATAGGCGGCATACACTTCATCGAGTCGTGTCTGGGCGTCTTTGATTTCGCCCAAGGCCGCTTCGACGTTACCGCGCACATCTTTAGTCTCGTCGAGTTGTGGCTCCTGCGATAAATAACCAATTTTAATTCCGGCCTGCGGACGTGCTTCACCTTCTATTTCGGTATCGATGCCCGCCATGATGCGCAGCAAAGTCGACTTACCCGAACCGTTTAACCCGAGCACGCCGATCTTGGCACCGGGGAAAAAGGACAATGAGATGTCTTTGAGAATGAAGCGCTTTGGGGGAACAATCTTGCTCACCCGGTTCATGGTGAAAATGTATTGAGCCATAAGTATGTTGTCATTATGCTTTTGAATGGGAACGAGCATTGTACGTGAGCTTTCAGGGTGAAACAACGCAGGGCGAATTAAATGGAAAGCTCCTTCGCTTCGCTCCACATGCTTTGAACCGCTACCGCGTTTCATGCAGTAATAATTGGGGTCAGAGACGTATTTTTTTCAAGTTAGACTGAAGAAGAAGAATAGACGGGAAAAATACGTCTCTGACCCCAATTATTTCCCGATGATTTTTTACTTAAAAATAAGCATAATATTGCGGAATACTGTAAGATTAGCGGTTACTAATATTCAACGGGGATGGATTATGTACGTTAACTCATATCAAAGGTTATTGGCCGTATTTTTAGTCTGTATAAGTCCATTTCATGTTGCTCTCGCGATCGAACCGGCCAACGAAGCGGAACAATCCAACCCTGCTGTCGCGGTGGTCAAGCAAATCAAAACGCCAATAATCAGGGTAGTCGATGCGACCATTGAAGCCGTGCAACAGGCCACCGTCTCGGCGCAAATAAGCGGACGAATTATCGAAATCAGTGTTGATGTAGATGATTACGTGTCGAAGGGTACGGTACTACTGCGCATTCGTGACAAAGAACAACGGGCCGCGGTTGATGTTGCGAAGGCTCGATTCGATGAAGCCGATTCCGAATATGCAAGAGTAAAAGAGGTTTATCGAAAAGGTCTGGTTGCCAAATCGGCGTTGGATAAAGCTCAGGCGCGGTACCGTACTGCCAAAGCAACTCTCGTGCAGGCGAATGAATCTCTGGAGAACACCCAGGTGCGAGCACCCTATAGTGGTATTGTGGTGAAACGACATGTGGAGGTGGG
>QIJI01000386.1 GCA_003231795.1 Gammaproteobacteria bacterium | reverse complement strand
GTAATGCCACCTATCATGCGCCTCGATATTATCGACAACAACGGTGAGATTGACGTCAAAACCGCCTACATCCCGGGTGTAGATAGTCTCGCGATCAAAATAAGTCCCGGCTTTTTCGACAATCCGGCTATTGGACTACCAAGCGTCAACGGCCTAATGGTTTTGTTCAGCACCCGTACTGGACTGGTTGAAGCCTTATTGCTCGACAATGGCTATCTCACTGACGTCCGTACCGCCGCCGCAGGCGCTGTATCAGCGAAATACCTCGCGCGTGCCAACAGCCGCACTGCAGCTATTCTTGGAGCCGGATCACAGGCAGGATTACAGCTCGAAGCACTGACACTGGTTCGAGATATAGAATCGGCCACTATCTGGGCCCGTGATTTCAGTAAAGCTCAAGCTAAAGCGGTACAGCTCAGCAATAGCCTCGGAATTGATGTTGTCGCTGTCGCCGATATCGGAACAGCTACCACCGATGCCGACATTATCGTTACCACTACCCCATCCGGCACGCCATTGTTAATGGCCGAACATCTCAGGCCTGGGCAGCATGTAACCGCGATGGGATCGGATGGCGAACATAAAAACGAAATCGAGCCTGAAATTCTTGCCGGAGAAGCGCAATATTTCTGCGATCGCTTGTCACAGGTGCGGGTACTTGGAGAATTAAACCATGCGATCAAAAAGAAACTGGTTGCGGCATCGACTGAATTTACCGAACTGGGCCAGGTCATTTCGGAACAGTCCAGCGGCCGTAAAAATAGCGAGGACATCACTATTTGTGATTTAACGGGAACCGGAATCCAGGATACAGCGATTGCTACTCTCGCTTTTCGGCAATGCCTGCGCCACCAGGCCGGCACCAATTTTGTCAGCTAGAGGATACAAGCATGCCTAAAGATGCCAAATTGAACTTTTCACTGGAAGAGTACGCCCTGCGCCTCGGCAAGACCCGCGCTGCAATGTCGCAAAGAAATATCGACTGCCTGCTGATCGTTGACCCGTCCAATATGGCCTGGTTGACTGGATACGATGGCTGGTCATTCTACACCCATCAATGCGTCATTGTGCAACACGACCAGGAACCGATCTGGTGGGGTCGTGGGATCGATGCGCCGGGAGCCGTCAGAACGACCTGGCTCGGGCAGGAAAATATACTCAAATACCCCGATCATTATGTGCAATCGGATGTTTACCACCCGATGGATCACCTGTCTGATTTACTGATGGAACTAAAACTGGATAAGGGGTCGGTCGGTGTTGAAATGGAGAACTACTACTTTTCCGCCGCCGCATTCCGTTCGCTTGAAACTCATTTAACCAGCGCGACGATGATTGATGCAACCGCCCTGGTTAACTGGCAACGCATTATCAAATCCGGGCAGGAACTCACTTATATGCGCAGTGCCGCGCGCATAGTCGAAGCGATGCACGCGCATATCTACGACATCATCGAACCCGGTCTTGCGAAAAATATCCTGGCCGCAGAAATTTTTCGAACCGGCATCGCGGGTAAGGACGAACACTGGGGTGACTACCCGTCGATTATGCCATTATTGCCCACCGGCTTGGATGCGACTGCCGCACACCTGACCTGGGACGACTCGAAACTCAAACAGGGTGACATCACCTTCTTTGAAATCGCGGGTTGTCACCGACGTTACCATTGCCCATTGTCACGGACCATTTCACTGGGCACTCCGCCGCGGAAATATCTCGACGCGGAAAAGGCGGTGCTCGACGCGATGCATGCCGGCCTCGACAACGCTCAACCGGGCAAATTATGCGAAGATATCGCCATCGCATTTTTTGATACTCTCGAAAAACACGGCTTCAAAAAAGAAAATCGCACTGGATATTCGATTGGGCTCTCCTATCCACCCGATTGGGGCGAGCGCACCATCAGCCTGCGCCGGGGTGATAAAACCGAGCTCAAGCCAAATATGACTTTCCACTTCATGCCCGCCCTGTGGCTCGACGATGGCGGCCTCGAAATAACCGAATCGGTGGTTATCACCGCGAATGGTTATGAAAGACTGGCTAATGTTGAACAAAAGCTCCTGGTTAAATAAAATGGCAAATCCGATTTTAGCAACCATAGACTTTGACAAAAACGGAATCCAGCATGGTTTTCTGCAAATTCCGTATTCCAGAAACGATTCTGCATGGGGTTCAATCATGTTGCCGATTACCGTTGCCAAAAATGGCGACGGACCGGGTGCAGTACTAACCGGTGCGAATCATGGTGACGAGTATGAAGGTCCAATCGCGTTGCATGAGCTTGCCAATAACATCGATATCGACAAGGTTCGTGGCCGCATCATTATTGTGCCGATGATGAACTATCCTGCGTTTCAGGTGGCCGACCGGGTCTCTCCGATCGATCAATGTAATATGAACCGGATATTTCCAGGAGATGCAAAAGGTACCGTTAGCAGACAAATTGCAGACTATTTCAGCCAGGTACTATTGCCGATGAGTGACTACGTGCTCGACATTCACTCCGGAGGCAAGACACTCGAATTTTTACCTTTCGCGGCCTATCACGAACTT
>QIJI01000437.1 GCA_003231795.1 Gammaproteobacteria bacterium | reverse complement strand
GTAGCGGCTGTCGGGGCGCACCTTGCTGTCGGCACCGATCCGGCGGTGGCGCGAATACATGCCAATCGCATGGTTGGAAGACGCAAAAACCACCCGCTTCACGCCTTGGTGGCGCGCTGCCTCGAACAGGTTGTAACAACCCTGGATATTGGACTCGTTGACAATATCCCAGCTGGCCTCGAACGGCTGCCCACCGAGATGAATGATCGCGTCTACCCCGGCGCAGATTTCACTCACCGCATCAGCGTCCCCCAATTGTGCTGCACGAAAGCTTTCGCCATCCGCCAGTTCGACAATCTCGTCGCGGTCCGACAGCACAAGTGTGCCATAGTGCTGCAGCAGTAACGGGCGCAGCATTCGACCCACCTGGCCGTTGGCACCTGTCAGCAAAATTGTTCGGGGCATAATCAGTCCTTTAGTATCCGTCTTGGAAGTCAGTATATAACTGGTTCACCGGTCCGAGCAATTTCGGCAGTTGCAGCGGGATGCCCGAGATCATCAAGAAAGACAGTTGCACCAACGTCTTCGGAAAGATGCCGCTCGTTCACAGTATCCCCCAGCTAGATCAGCAGGGTTGCCCCGTAGTCGACTGCTCGGTAGTAGCACTCCTGGTGTACGGTACCTGTGTCATTCGACAGAACATCAATGACAACCGAACCACCAGTTGTCATTCTGCTGACATCACAGATCGTCACCGCGCCTGGCTACCGGTATCCTTGTCTATATGCCCAGTTCGAAAATATCGTGATCTGCAAGTTCAATCAATGACCAGGGCTGGATATCGGTTATTGTCGTCTCTCCGTTCTGGATGTAAACAGAATAGTCGTCAACCGAAGTTGATTCGCTATCAATAGTCATTGCTGCCTGCCCCGCTTGCAGCAGCACCATCCGGCCTGTCGCGGTGTTACCTCCATCATTGCCAGTAGCAGTAATTCGAGTACCGGATCAGTAAAGCCACTGTAGTCAACCTCCACGCCATTATATGCTGTAACAGCAAACTCAGACTCAACAGTATCACCACCGGTTTCTCCTTTCTGGTATCCGATGGCTACTTTCAACTGATTGACGGTGTAGCGGACACCGGTGCCCGATACCTTGAATTCCTGTGCTTCGAGCCTGGAAATACCGAATTCGCTAAATTTAAGTTCATCACCGACAATCTTCAGTGAACCCTGGTCATAGGTGTAGGTAAGCTCATATTTATTAATTGAAATAGGATGTCTTAACTCACCAAAAAAGCTATGGTAACCATTAAGTGTGATGCTGTTGAAGCTGCAATCATCAATATAATATTCGAGATCTCGAACTACTACCGGGGCAATATTGACTCGCTCATAAAGCGTTCCACCATTCGGACAATCGGTTGAAAGCGTGAATTCGATCGGTATTGTGTCGGAAATCGAAAAAACTACGGGCTGATCGAGAGCGCTGAAATCAGCACTATTTTTTGCATCTCTAACATGATTTACCAACTCTCGAAAATAGTTTGCGTTTGTTATCCCAAGGAGATGTCGCGCATCCCCTGTAACCAACACATCGGGTGTGTCACCGGATACCTGCACAGAATGTCTGATCAGAAGGTCTCAGTTCGTCGATCATTTTATTGGTGCCGATGATGATCGGGTTCAAACTGAAAATCGAGGCTTAGAAAATAGAGTACCCAAACCTGATTTAATTTGATATGGCGCACCCATCCGATTCGGATCAGACGCAAGACCCGAAAGCGGCATTCGGCCGAAGAGAAATTCGGATCGAACCCTAATGTAGGGTATTTAACAAGGTTTCGAGTTCATCGATAGAGTTTAGAATTTCTTCGAAGGATGGCGCATCACCGAAGATCATCGCGATTGTGTTCGTATAATCCTGTTTAAGCCTGCTGGACATTTCGCCTACCGGTTTGAGAATAAACATTCCCGGAACAGCGCTCTCCAGATCATAGTCTGACCGATTGAAGAACGTTTTGGCATGGGCTACGCAATCGGCGCCGAGTCCGTGATCCAGTGCAGCATCTTTGCCTACAGACGTTTGCATTAAGCAGTGAAGATCATAATAGTGCCGCGATATGCGTTGACCTCCTTGCCGGAGCTCGCCGCGCCGCTCGAACCAGTTTCTCAAACCATGCGCAATGACAATCTTATCCCAGAAAGTGCGTTCGGCCACGATTGTGGTCACGTCCTGAACCGAAAGCTCCATATTGGCGACATCGTCAGCAACATAGGGTTGTATCGTTGCATGTTGGTTTGGATAGAGTGCGGATTTTGCGCCTGATTCGATCTTGATGGCAGACTGCACATAACCGGTATCTGATTGATCAACACGTGGATACCAGACCAGAAGAGTTTGACCGCTTGCATCCGCTTCATCAAGTTCGACCCGTCCGAGGCCCGCAGTATCAGCCGCAAGGATCTGGGTAACTGCGGCGAAGAGCTCGCCTGAAATAAAGATATTGCAGTCTGCTGCGATGGCAGCCAGTACAGCTTTTCGCTTTATGTTTGAAAGGGCGGCGATTTCGGCAGTTGAAGCACGACGCCCGAGATCAACACGAAAGACGGTTATATCAATGTCTTC